>JBGUUL010000028.1:0-2313 GCA_045133515.1 Ruminococcus sp. | reverse complement strand
TTCAAATCATACTCAGTAGAAGGTGCTGTTCTCATACGACCAGCATACATGCCCTCTGTGATGACCAAATCATTTTCAACCTTAACCTCTGTCTTGGTATTTACTGTGCTCATATCTCTACGACCATCCTTCTCAGTTGTACGAAGAATAATGGTGGAAGCCTCTGCTCTTGTGAGGCTTGAAGTAGGATTGAAGTTGCCTGCACCATCACCAACAACAATGCCCTTTGCATACTGCTGCAGCACATAGTACTCATACTTTGTACCATCAATCTTTGAAAAGTCTTTGATAAGGTTTTCAATGTCATCGGTGTTCAAAGATGCCTCACCCAACACCTCTTGAACTGCTCGCTCTGTAAACATAGCAGCCTCGGCTCTACTGATTGGTTTAGTGAAATCAAAAACTTCACCTGACTTCAATATGTTGTTCTCATAAGATGCAGAAACGGCACCTGCATACCAGGCATCTCCATCCCCTGCTACATAAGAACTCTTTGCTCCCGTAGTCCTTACAAGCAAAGCAAGATACTCTGCATAGGAGATGGTGTTATTAGGCTTAAATGTACCATCAGGGAAGCCTGTGATGATTCCTGAGTTCGTCATCTTCATAACTGTGTCATAGTACCAAGCTCCCTTTACAACATCAGGGAAAGTCCTTGCAGTTGCTCTACTTTGTGCTGTATAAGAAGTTCCAAACAAAGAAGCTCTTGCCATATCAATGGCTACCTGAACGGTTTTTGTCTCAGATAATTTCAAGTCCTTGATTAAATTCTCAGCACGATTTAACAAACTTTCAACCTGAGTAGTAGCTTGACCTGCTTTTTCTAAACAGGTAATAGTGACGGCTAATTCTCTAAGTCCCTCATTTGTAACTAACCCTTTGCCCTTTAACTCTTCCAAAGCATTGAGGGTGTTTACCATTGCGCTGATAGCTGCCTCATGGGTTCTAAACTCTACCATAATAGCAGTAGGATTCTCAGGAACAGTAGAGATAGATGCTGCATAAGCCTGTATTGAAAAGCTACCCACAGCAATAGCTAAAGCCATTGAACTTAATAAGACTTTACCTACCACTCCTTTAAATTCAGTTTTGCATTTTTTTCTACGACCATGAACGGTCTCTTGATATACTTCTACTCTCATATAGATTTCCTCCTTATCTTTATTTTTCTGATTTTGTCCCAAAATACTATTACAACCAAACCAATAACAACGATGAGGGCAATGCCAGTTCCTACTACCTTCCTCGCTGTACTATCTTCAACAATGTCACCGCAAAGCAAAGAAATAATAGGTTCAAAAATATTTGTGTTGTAAACAACCTTGCCTATATACTCATCCTCTGTGGTCACCCAGACATCAACCATCATGTTGTTATCACCCACAGTCATAACTGCTTTACCTTCATCTGTAACACCTACCTGATGAACTCTGTGATTTACATAGCGACCTATACCTGCTTCAAAAAGAATAATGTCACCTACCTCTATGTCCTTAAATGGGAATGAAGTATCTGTTATCAACAACCCATTAGTCATAATCACAGGCTCCATACTTGGAGAAATACAAGTAGTCACTTCCAAATTAGGATTCAATTCAGGGATACAATAAAAACCTACACATCCTAAAACATAGGCACAAATCATCACTAAAACCACAGCACACATTTTTCTAATAATCTTCATAGCAAATACCTTCTTTTCTATAAGTAGTCTCAAATCCTTTAACCTTGAATTGCCTCTTTTATAGCCATAGCAACCACTTCTGTTTTCTTGCACTTATGCTTGTCAGCATATTCTTCAACTGCTTTGAAAACACACTCTGAACATCGAACATTCACAAAACACTTAGGGTCATAAGGCCTTTTCCTTTTCTCTATAACAGCACCATCATCTTCTAAAAGGACCGCCAAAGACATCAGCACATATTCAGCCATTGGTTGACCCCTCATCTGGATAAATCGTGTGAAGTTTTGATACTCCTGCTCTGTCAGAGTAGTGAAAACCCTCTTTGATTTCTTCATAAAACCTCCTCCTCTCAACCCCTTTTCTATAAGAACATATTTTTTACTGGAGCCTAAAACGATATAACTGTCCAAAAATTATCCGTATGTCCAATTTATTTTTTTCATGTCTAAAAATTATATACTCTAGCATTGTGGATATCGGTCTCTAATACCCTACAACACTAACTAAAACAGCAATCGACCCTTCAATTTCTCAAAAATTATCGTTGCAATCGTTTTTACATGAACAACTCCAACACCTATATGACCGCACAACAACTACAAGACTACAAGGACGGTTTTAGACAA
>JBGUUL010000027.1:0-8266 GCA_045133515.1 Ruminococcus sp. | reverse complement strand
TTTTTGTGGTCGAGGTGACAGGACTTGAACCTGCGGCATCTTGGTCCCAAACCAAGCACTCTACCAAACTGAGTTACACCTCGAAATTATTTTATTTTTTCAACGCTTGATTATTATATCTAAATTTTTACGAAATGTCAAGGGGTTTTTCAAAATTTTTCAAATTTTTCTTTTTCAAGGCTCTGCTATTTACAGAGCCTTGCTTTTTTCTTATTTAATTTCCGTAACAAAGGTTCTGAAAATCTCCTTAGCATCCTTTGTATCAATGCCCTTTTCCATAGCACTTTTTAGCATTGCTCTTTCCTGCTCCCAGCTATCCTCTTTATCATTCACAAAGAAAAGTCGCAGTTGCAGTCTGCCGTCTTGGAGAACACTATACCTATACAGGTATGTAAAGATGTTTTCTTCCTCCTCCATTTTAAGGAATGGCACAATGCTGATGCCCTCTGGCACTTTGTCGCTGTCTGCCTCCTGCAATTTCTCCTTGAAATTTTCATCCAAGTATCTTTCCTGCACTTCTTTATCATAACCGAGAAGTTTCAGTCGCCTAACAGCTTCCTCTCTCTGCTTTCTTTCAATATTCATAATAATCCTCTCAAAACATTATTTGGGAATGAGCTAATTAAATTATTTAAAAATATACCAATCTCCGTCAAGCTTTACAACAGTAAGTTCCTCTGTAGAATCCTGCATATCAACAAGGGAATCCAAAAAGTCAATATCTGTGTCCATTTCTAACTTTACAGTGACTTTCTCAACCTTCTGCACAACTTCACCGTCATATCCACTAAAATCGGAATAGTAGTTTTCAACATACTTTTTCCAAGTGTAGGAAGAATCGTAGTCATAATCCTCATCAGTAACATCTTTCTCACTGATTATATCCAAGTCAACCTCAACACCTAAGTTGCTCAGATAATTCACCTCACCTATATTGTCTAACCCATTGTGCATAAACTCAGGGTAGCACTCCATAGCAAGTTTTGAATTTTTTTCGTTGATAGCATCCTCCATTTTATCCACAAGGCCCTCTACGCCACCACTAAAAATGATGTTAAAAATCACTGCACACACAATGAATATAGCCACCACACTACCGGCAATAATTGTTGGCTTTGGGTTGTTCTTTGGGTTAAGCTTTTTGAAGTCTATTCCCTTTATTGTATCTATCATTGGCTGGAACATTGAGGGCTGACTCTCTGTTTCCGATTGTTGTGGTTCATTTGGCTCAACACTTTCAGTTGATTCTGCCTGTCGTGGTTCAACCTGCTGTGTCTGTGGAATATTATCTTGTGATTCTACAACATCCTCCTGTGATTTTTCCTCTGGTTCAGGGGTTACAACATCTTGTTCTTGTGGATCAAGCTCTGGCTGTGCTACTTCTTCCTTTGGCTTTGACACTATTTGCTCTGCACCACAATGGTTGCAAAACTTTGAATCATCCTGTATTTCAAGTCCACAATTCTTGCAAATCATAGTTAACCTCCGTTTAAAACCTGTTTATCTTGTTTTAAATTTATTCTAATAACACATTAAACAACTATAGAGCTATCTCTATGTTATTCATTATATCATCATAATATACGAATTGCAAATATATTCTTTGTGCAGTATTTCTGCAATGAGAAAAGGACCACGGAGGAGTGGCCCTTTTCAATGGAAGAAAGAGAATAGAGAATTAAAAAATTCTCAAGAAATGGAGAACAAAATTTATCATAGGAGTTTCCTCCTCTTGTAAACTAATTATTTATTGGCTTCTTCAATAACCTTTTCTGCAATATTTGCAGGGGCATCCTCATACCTTACAAAATCAAAGGTATAACTTCCTCTGCCCTGGGTAGCCTGACGAACAAAGGTGCTAAAGTCACCCATTTCAGCCATTGGAACTTCTGCGTCAATAATCTGCATATTGTCGCTTCCTGCTTCCATACCCATAACTCTGCCACGGCGTTTTGTAACCTCTCCCATTACATCACCCATATTGGCATCAGGTACTGTTACCTTTAGTGTGCCGATTGGCTCAAGTAATGTTGGCTTTGCCTGTGGAACACCATTCTTAAAGGCGATTGATGCTGCCATTTTAAATGACATTTCTGATGAGTCAACAGGATGGTAGCTACCGTCATAAAGATTAGCCTTAATACCCACAACAGGGAATCCTGCCAATGGGCCTTTTTTGATTGACTCCTGCAGTCCCTTTTCAACAGCTGGGAAAAATCCCTTTGGAACTGCGCCACCAACAACAGTCTGTGTGAACTCAAGTCCGTCGCTGTCACTTGGTGAAAATTCAATCCACACATCACCAAACTGTCCGTGTCCACCACTTTGCTTTTTGTGGCGACCCTGCACCTTAACAGTGCCACGGATTGTTTCACGATATGCAACCTTTGGCTTACGGAGTTTAACATCAATGTTGTACCTTGATTTTAGCTTACTAACTACAACATCAAGTTGTTGCTCACCAAGACCTGTTACAACTCTCTCGTGAGTTTCGTGATTATGTACATATCTGATTGTAGGGTCTTCCTCCATAAGTTTTAGAATACCCTGTGTTATTTTTTCTTCATCGTCCTTACTATCGGCATAAACTGCCATTGAGTAATTAGCAACAGGATAATCAATGCCCTCAAGAGTTACCTTTCTAAGCGGTGAACACAGAGTATCCCCTGTTAGCGTATCACCAAGCTTTGGAATAGCACCAATATCACCTGCACCGATGTACTGTGCATCCTCTTGCTTTTTACCTCTAATAGTCAGAACCTTTGTAATTCTTTCGTTAGCACCTGTTCTCATATTTATAACAGGTGTATCTGTGGAAATTTTGCCACTTAAAACCTTAACATAGCTTAGCTTACCAACAAATGGGTCAACTATTGTTTTAAACACAATAGCTGATGTTGCTGCGTCAGCATTAACTGCAATCTCAACAGGTTCACCATTTACATCTGCACCGATTTCTGTACCGGCATCCGCCTTTGGTGCTAACCATACAAGAGAGTTAAGAAGCTGGTCAATGCCAAATGTATTGTGGGCGTCACCACAGAAAACAGGGATAATTGAACCCTCTTTTACACCTTGGGACACACCGACAATAATTTCCTCTGGTGTAAACTCCTCACCGTCAAGGAACTTGTCAAGCAACTCCTCTGATGTTTCGGCAACAGCCTCTCTAATGGCCTCTCTTAGGCCTTCAAGTCTGTCACCCATATCAGGCATATCTGTTGGTACAACAGCACCACCCTCAGTATATTTATAAGCTCTGTATTCAAAAAGGTTAACATAAACCTCTGCCTTGCCGTCCTCAATATATGGAACAACAACAGGACAAACAGCAGGTCCAAAGGTGGACTTTAAGTCCTCAAAAACTCTGTAGAAACGAGCACTTTCATCGCAAAGACCGTTTACAAAGAACATTTTTGTTTTACCTGCATTTGTGGCAGCTTTAACAACCTTTTCTGTTCCTACATCAACACCGTCCTTGCCTGAAACCACTACAAGCACACTGTCAGCAGCTCTTACGCCTTCTGAAACACCACCTGCAAAGTCAAATAGACCAGGAGTGTCGATTAGGTTAATTTTTGTATTCTTCCATTCCACAGGAGCAACTGCAGAAAGCACAGAGGATTTTCTCTTGATTTCCTCTGGATCAAAGTCAAGGGATGTGTTGCCGTCCTCAATTTTGCCAAGACGATCAACATTACCTGTCAGGTAAAGTATGCTTTCGGCAACGGAAGTTTTGCCTGAGCCACTATGACCTGCAAGTGCTATATTAAGAATTTTATTTGCATCATAATTTCTCATTGGAAAAATCTCCTTATATATCAAACTGTTAGTTTATATTTGTAATTAAATTTATCTCTTTCCTTCTTACACCTAAATTATAACACCATTGTTAAAAATATACAATAAAAATTTAACAATTCAAATAATTTTATTTGAGTCAATAAAAGAAAGGGCTGTTACTTGTGTAAATTCACCAAGTCTATATGCAAAACATACAAATATCACAGTAGATTTTTATGCTAACTAATGGAAAAATATTATATAAAAATAATGACTACCAAAAAATTGATAGTCATTATCTGTAAGCATTTATTTAATTTTATTACTTTTCAAAAACTGCGCCACGAGAAGATGATGTAACCAGCTTGGAATATCTCTTGAGGTAACCTGTCAGATTCTTTTCAGGCATAACAAAGTTCTTTCTTCTCTCCTCAATTTCCTCATCGCTAACATTAAGGGTAAGGGTTCTGTTTGTAATATCAACAGTAATCATATCCCCCTCCTTAACAAGGCCAATTAGTCCACCTGCTGCAGCCTCTGGGCAAATGTGGCCAATTGAAGCACCTCTTGTAGCACCTGAGAAACGACCGTCAGTAATGAGGGCAACATCCTTGTCAAGACCTGCACCTGCAATAGCTGAGGTTGGAGAAAGCATTTCTCTCATACCAGGACCACCCTTTGGACCTTCAAAACGGATAACAACAACATCACCTGCAACAATTTTACCTGCAAGAATTGCGTCATTTGCATCTTCTTCGCAGTCGAATACTCTTGCTGGACCTGTGTGTTGCATCATTTCTGGAGCAACAGCACCCTGCTTTACAACTGCACCCTCTGGAGCAAGGTTGCCCTTTAGGATTGCAATACCACCGTCTTGACGGAGTGGTTCTTCAACTGTATGGATAATTTCGCCGTCAGCATCAGCGGCAACAGCAATTCTGTCACCAACTGTACCGAAAGTTGTGATACAATCTGTATTGATAAGACCCTTCTTTGAAAGCTCCTTCATAACTGCAGGAATACCACCCTTTTGGTGAAGGTCTGTAATGAAAATCTTACCTGCTGGATTTAGCTTACAAATCTGTGGAGTTTTCTTTGAAATTTCGTCAATCACTTCAATATCAACAGGAATGTCAGCCTCATAAGCAACAGCAAGTAGGTGAAGAACTGTGTTAGAAGAACAACCAAGAGCCATTTCACAAGTAAGAGCATTTGTGAAGCTTTCCTTTGTAATAATATCCTTTGGACGGATGTCATTCTCAAGGAGGTACATTACTCTTTCACCAGCTGTTTTGGCAATTCTTCTTCTTTCAGCATAAACAGCAGGAGCTGTGCCGTTAAATGGCAGACCCATACCGATTGCCTCTGTAAGGCAGTTCATTGAGTTAGCTGTGTACATACCTGAGCAAGAACCACAGGTTGGGCAACACTTGTCCTCATAATCGGCAAGTTCTTCGTCAGTAATTTTTCCACTTGCATTAGCACCAACATATTCAAACATTTCAGAAAGACCGTATCTTTCGCCGTTTCTTTCGCCAGGAAGCATTGGACCACCACTGACAAAAATTGATGGAAGGTTCATTCTACAGGCTGCTATCAGCATACCTGGAACAATTTTATCGCAGTTTGGAATGAACACAATGGCATCAAGTGGATGTGCTGTCAGCATAATTTCAATGGAGTCAGCAATAATTTCTCTTGAGCAAAGGGAGTACTTCATACCCTTGTGGTTCATAGCGATACCATCACAAACGCCAATTGTATTGAATTCAAATGGAATACCACCGGCATTACGAATACCAGCCTTAACACTTTCTGAAATATCATCAAGGTGCTTATGACCTGGGATATAGTCGCTTTTTGCAGAAACAACTGCAACAAAAGGCTTTTTCATTTCACTTTCTGTAATGCCCATTGCCTTAAGTAATGAGCGATGCGGAGCCCTTGTAGGCCCTTTCTTAATTAAATCTGAACGCATTTTTATTCATCCTTTATGTAAAATTATTTAATATCTCTTTATAAGATAGTTATATCTATCCACAAAACAATTATTGATTATGTAGATAAATAGTAACCTTTTTTAATTTTATCACATCTTCATAAAAAGTCAATGGGTAAATAACCCTATAGCAAAAATATACTTATACATAAACCATACTTAACAGCCACCCTAAAAATGAATAATTCCTCTATATTTAGCCTTAGCAAGATTTTGCAAATTTCTACATTTCAATATTACAAATGTGTTAAAGTCGTAATAAGCAAGGTTTGGTAATTTTTTTTTGACAATATGGATAGTTACTGATATAATAAACAAAGTATAAAGAGGTACATATAAAATCCCTTGTAAACCTTTGTTTGCAGGGGTTTTCTTTTACCTTTAGACAGCTCTAAAACAGCAGGGGATTATCAAAAAAGGAGATGGAAACGAAATGAATTTTTTAGAAGAAAGAATCGTGAAGGACGGAATCGTAAAGGAAGGAAATGTCCTCAAGGTTGACAGCTTTTTAAACCATCAGATGGACATTGAGCTGTTCAGCAAAATGGGCGAGGAATTCCGCAAAAGATTTGAAGATAAGAAAATCAATAAAATCCTGACGATAGAGGCTTCAGGCATAGGCATTGCCTGTGTTGTAGCTTTGCATTTTGGCGTACCGGTGGTATTTGCAAAAAAATCAAAGAGTATTAACATTGAGGGCGATATGTATATTGCCGAGGTAGAGTCCTTTACTCATAAGTGCAAAAATCAAGTTATCGTGTCAAAAAAGTTTTTGGGAAATGATGACCATGTACTGATTATTGACGACTTCCTTGCCAACGGTTGTGCCTTACAGGGCTTAATTTCCATTGTTAACGAGGCAGGTGGAACGGTAGAAGGCATAGGAATTGCAGTTGAAAAAGGCTTCCAGGTTGGTGGACAGGTAATTCGTAATCTTGGATATCAGCTTGAATCTCTTGCCATTGTTGATAATATGGACGCTAAGACAGGAAAAATCACCTTTAGAGAGCAGTAAGCCACAAAAGGACTTAAAGTAAACGGAGAATAAAAATGAAAAATAAATCAAAAAATCAAGATGCAATCTACACCCTCAAAGGAAGAATTTCTCCTGCAAAGGCAATTCCCTTTGGATTACAGCATATCTTTGCCATGTTTGTAGCAAACATCACACCCATTATTATTGTTGCAGGAGCCTGTGGATTATCAGATGAGGATACAGCAATGATTATTCAGAGCGCAATGATAATCGCCGGAATAGGAACACTGATTCAGCTATTCCCCATTTGGAGAGTAGGCTCAGGACTGCCAATAGTAATGGGCATAAGCTTCACATTTGTTTCGTCAGCATGTGTAATCGGTAGCCAATACGGATATGGTGCCATTATGGGAGCCGTTCTCATCGGTGGCATTATCGAGGGTCTGCTTGGACTGTTTGCAAAATATTGGCGAAAGATAGTGACCCCCATTGTTGCAGCAACCGTGGTAGCAGCGATTGGATTTTCTTTGCTGTCAGTTGGTGCAAACTCCTTTGGTGGTGGTGCAGGTAGCGAAGATTTTGGCTCCATTGAAAACTGGATTTTGGGTGGTGTGACCCTTGTTTGTTGTATCCTTTTCAACATATTTGCAAAAGGCTTTCTCAAACAGCTTTCCGTTTTGTTCGGAATGATTGTGGGCTACATACTTGCTATTTTTATGGGCCAAGTGGATTTCTCTGCCGTAGCAGACAGCTCCATTGTTGCTTTCCCAAGCATAATCCCATTCTCATTTGAATTTAATCCTAATGCTATAATTACCTTTGTACTGATTTTTCTTGTTTCGGCAACTGAAACAATTGGCGATACATCAGCAGTGGCTTCAGTAGGTCTTAACAGAGATGTCACCGAAAAAGAAACAGCAGGTTCCATTATGTGCGACGGCTTTGTCAGCACACTTTCAAGCCTGTTTGGTTGTATGCCAATAACCTCTTTCAGTCAGAATGTGGGACTTGTAGCTATGACTAAAGTTGTTAATCGTTACGCCATTGCAAGTGGAGCCATAATTATGATAATCGCCGGAATTTTTCCGATTTTTGGGGCAGTCCTAACAACCCTGCCTGAAGCAGTTCTCGGTGGCTGTACCATAATGATGTTCGGAACCATTGTTGTTAGTGGACTGCAAATGATTGGAAAATGTGGCTATAGTCAGCGAAATATAACCATCGTTGCACTGTCTTTGAGCATAGGTCTTGGCTTTACCCAGTGTCCACAACTTTTTGATATTCTTCCTGAAATCGTAAGAATAGTATTTGCCGAAAACTGCGTTGCACTTGTATTTGTTTCGGCTATTATTTTAAATCTTGTTTTGCCTAAAAATATGGGCGTTGAAAAAGAAAACAACACCGAAGCTTAGCTTTCCACAGCTCTTTCACACAAAGAAAAGGTCTATCCCAAATTTTGGGATAGACCTTTAGTATTTTGTACTGATTTAGCTCAAAGGCTTCATTGT
>JBGUUL010000026.1:0-10982 GCA_045133515.1 Ruminococcus sp. | reverse complement strand
AGCTCTGCTTTTTCGTGTTTTATAACATAGAAAGGAGGAATGCTTTATGTTAACAGAATGGAGTGTAGTTACCGTTATAATAGCTTTAATTGGTTTGTTTTCAACAGTATATGGTCCTTTATCTAAGAATACTAAAGAGAATACTAAAGCAATGACGGAGCTATCAATAAACATTCGGAACTTAACAGAACAAGTAAGGGCACAAGAGGAAGACAACGAAAAGGCAATTAAAAGACTATGGAGTCATAATGATGAGCAGGATGCTAGGATTTTGAATGTTGAGCAAAAGATAATGCTTATGTGTGCTAAAGACAGTGCTAAATGACTAAAAAGTAAAGGAGGTAAAAGCAATGCATAAAACAAGTGCTTTATTTAAGTTTGTTCCATTTAGTAAGAAGCAAAAACAAGTATTAACTTGGTGGTCAGAAACAAGTCCACATAAAACCAAGGACGTTCTAATCTGTGATGGTTCAGTTAGGGCTGGTAAGACGTTGATTATGTCTTTGTCTTTTATACTCTGGGCAATGTCTACTTTTAATGGAATGAGTTTTGGTATGGCTGGAAAAACAATATCCTCTTTTAAGCGAAATGTATGGCTTACTTTAGTACAAATGCTAAGAGGACGAGGATATAGGGTGTCAAAAGTTCCTGATATGCATGATGCTTTTATCATAAGAAAAGGTAAAGTAGAGAACTACATTTATATATTCGGTGGAAAGGATGAAAGGTCTCAGGATTTAGTACAAGGTTTTACAGCGGCAGGTTTCTTTTTTGATGAGGTAGCACTTATGCCAGAAAGTTTTGTAAATCAGGCAGTTGCTAGATGTTCAGTAGAAGGAGCTAAAATGTGGTTTAACTGTAACCCTGATGGTCCTTTTCATTGGTTCAAAACAGAATGGATAGATAAGTTAGAGGAAAAGAATGCACTACATATTCACTTTAGTTTAGAGGATAACCCAAGCTTAAGTAAGACAGTAATAAATAGATATAAGCGAATGTTTGCAGGTATATTCTATGACCGTTTTATAAATGGACTTTGGGTATTAGCAGAGGGAGTTATTTATAGCATGTTTAATAAGAGCATGGTGATAGATAAAGTACCAGACAGTGTTAAGATAACAGATACTTACATAGGTATTGACTACGGACAAGCTAATGCTACAGTATTTTTATTGATAGGTTTTGGAACAGACAATAGGATGTATATCTTAGATGAGTACTACCATTCAGGAAGGACAAATCCAATCCAGAAATCACCTAGAGGATATAGCAAGGACTATTTTAAGTGGAAAGCTAAGAATGGTACAGATGGCTATCCTGTAAATCAGAAATATACTTATATCGACCCTAGTGCTAAGGGTTTCATAAGACAGTTGTTTGAGGATGGTGAACGTAAGATAAGGAATGCTAACAACACAGTGAGGACAACCGGTAATAAGGTAGATGAGTTAGCAGGAATTGAGTTAGTAAGTTCAGTAATAGAGGCTGATATGCTTAGGGTTTTAAGTAAGTGTAAGAATACAATTGCTGAGTTTAGTTCATATAGATGGGACCCTAAGGCACAAGAGGAACGTGGTGAGGAAAAACCAGTGAAACAAAACGACCACTGTATGGATGCTTTAAGATATGTGTGTAATGGTAACAGGATGCGGTTGATACACATGCTAAAGACACAGTATCAGGTTCAAGAACAAGTAAAGTTGCATAAGGAAAATAATGCAATATTCGCTAAATAAAATAAATAGCCTAGCAAATTTATATGTGAATAGGAATAACTATTGGAGGTGGTTATTCAGTAGCATTGCTAGGCTTTTCATAAATTTATAGGAGGAGCAAAATGGATATTAAAGTAAGATTTACAAAAGAGTCTTATGAGTTAGAAAGACATGGGGCATGGATTGACTTAAGAGCAGTTCAGGACTATGAGTATAAAGCCGGTGATGCTATTATGATTGACTTAGGTGTGAATATTCAGTTTCCAAAAGGGAATGAAGGTCTATTGGTAGTTAGAAGTAGCACATTTAAGAAGTATGGTATCATTCAAACAAATGCAATTGGTATCTTAGAGGATGACTATTGTGGTAATGATGACTTATGGATGCTACCTGCTTATGCTTTACGTGATGGTAAAATCAGTAAAGGTGATAGAATTTGCCAGTTTAGAGTTCATAAAGCAATGGAGGACGTAAACTTCAATATTGTTGATGATATGGGAGTTCAAAACAGAGGTGGATGGGGTTCCACAGGAAGGTGATGTTATGACAACAATAAGTATGGTTTATGACAGGAATTTGATATGTGGTTTTGAAATGTTAGGGCATGCAGGCTATTCCAAGAATGGTGAGCCAGATATTGTATGTTCAGCGTTAAGTGCGACATCTCAAATGACAATAAACGCCATTTTAGATTGGACAGGTTTAAGCCTTGAGGATGTTAAGTGTTTTGAACAAGATGCAAAGCAAGGCCATTTATTATTCCTGTTGAATGATGCATATTACAATGGTTTAGTAACACAACAATTATTAAATTCATTTCATATGTACACAGATTTGCTGGAGCAAACATATCCGGACAATATAAAGAAAGAGAGGAGGGAAATCCATGATTACACAGATAAGTGAAGGTATGCAATGGCCACCAATGGACTTGGAAAGATACAAAATGAAGGAGCATAGTACTTGGTATTCAGGAGAGGCTGAGCTATTAGCAAACTTCTATTTTGACAGTGATTTGCAAAACTATTTACAGTTGAATTATGGTACAAGGAACAACAACAAGTTTTGGGCACGTCAAATTAAGAACAAGTCAAACTTCTTTATTCATGTGCCAATAGCCAATGACATATCTGAAACATCATCGGCTTTCCTGTTTAGTGAAAGTCCAGTTATCAGATTTAATTCAGATACAGATGCTATGTTGTCAAATCAGGATGAGTTAGATAAAATGTTGACGAAATCAGGTTTTTATAGCAAAATCCTAGAGGCAGCAGAAATAGCAAGTGCAATTGGTGGTGTTTACTTAAAGGTAGCATGGGATAGTGAGCTTAGTGAATATCCAATACCAGTTGTTGCACAACCTGAACAAGCTTTCCCAACATTCAAGTTTGGGGAGTTAGTAAAGGTAACACTTGTGTATGAGGTTTCAAATGATGGTTCAACAGTTTATCGTTTGGCAGAAACTATCGAAAAAGGTAGCATAACAAATGAGCTTTACATGGGCAGTTCTGATAACCTTGGTACTTTAGTTCAATTAAGTGAGTGTGAAGCAACAAAGGGAATGCAACAAAATGTTGACACAGCAGATGTTATGACATGTGTGTACATTCCAAATTTACTACCAAATAAACTTGACAGGCAATCACCAATGGGACGTAGTGATTACCAAGGACAGGAAACATTGATGGATGCACTTGATGAGGTGTTTAGTGCGTGGATGGTTGATGTTCAAATAGCAAGAGGTAAGATACATGTTCCTTCTGGTTATATTAAAGCATTAGGCGATGGAACAGGAAAGTTCAATATTGACACCATGGCATATGAGGAAATGGATGTTGACCCTACAGCTATGGCTAAGCCTATTGAGGCAACACAATTTGAGATACGTTCAGATCAGTTTGAGAAAACATGCCTAAATCTGTTAGATAGAATTATCACATCAGCAGGTTATAGCCCACAGTCATTCGGTTTGAATATTGCAGGTCGTGCTGAGTCAGGTACGGCTTTGAACGTTCGTGAACGTAAGTCATTCAGTACAACAAATAAGAAAGAGGCATATTGGGAGGCAGGCCTTAAAAAGCTTATCAATGCTATGTGTATTATTAAGCAAACATATTTAGGTGGTTCATTCACATGTGACTTGGATGTAAATATTGCATTTGCTGATGGAATATCTAACAACTTATCTGAGGTTTCAAATTCAGTTAAGACGCTGAGTGATGCAAAGGCAATAAGTACAGACACTAAGGTTAGAATGGTTCACCCTGAATGGACCGATAAACAGGTTGAGGAAGAGGTTGAACGTATTATGAATGATGACTCGGCCGGTCAACCAATGGACAACCCCGAGGACCTTACACAAATGCAATTTGGTATAAATAATCAAAATAAAAATGAAGGTACCTCAGATGTCAAGTCAGAAGGTTTGAGTGGTATTGATGAATAATGATGAAAGGAGGTGGCAAGGATGCCGGAATCAAATGACAAAAAATATGAGCAAGCGATGAATGATGTCCTTGCCATTTACTCCCAAGCTGAACAAGAAATGCTTGAAAAGGTTGCTAAACGCGTTGCAAAAGGAATAACAACAGAAGGTTGGAATGAACAAAAGCTTAGTGACACACAGAAGTTGAATAAAGAGCTTTCAGCTTTAATGAAAAAAGTGAACAAAAAAGGAAAGAAAAAGGTAGCAGTTGAAGTTGCAAAAGGATATTTAAAAGGAAAACATGTAACGTATAAGGAAACAGCGGAAATAATTAAGTCACAAGGGTTCAAGATTGGAAATGGTAAAGTAAGTGGTAACACTTGGGGAAAAGCCGGGTATTTTACAGATAATGATGAGGTTCTTGACTTCTATGGCGGTTTGATGACTCAAAAGAAAAATAAAGGAAAAGAAACAGAAGTCATTGAGCAATATATCAAGCTAGGAAAAACAAAAGAAATCAATTTAGTGTATGGAAGCGAAGCAGGAGTAAATGGCACTTCAGCATTTTATGGTTCTTTAAATCATGACAATATGTACATTGAAGCGGCTAAGCAACTTGATGAAGATGCAAAGAAATACTTTTTTGAGCAAATAAAAAGCATAAATCCAACACATAAAGTTTATATATCAAAAGAGACAGGTGTTGTTGTTAACGAATGGGACATGACGCCTGAGCAACAAAACAATAAATCACAGTATTTTATTGAAAAGCCAAACTATTATGTTGGAACAGATTTTGATAAGTTAAAGAAAGCATTCAACGATACAGTCAAAAAGTTTAAGTACGACACTTTACAGATAAAGTCAGATAATGGATATGTAGGATATGACCAGACAGTTGTTTTAAATAACAAAAGTTTAGTTTCAAAAGAAGAAGCAGAACATGTTGTTGAAGAAGCTATTGAAAATATGAGCTATGAAGAATTGCTTGAGAATGCACCTATTCCTATGAATTTAAAACAGTTGGTAAAAGCATCAAATAATCTGTTGAACAATGCTTCGTTTCAGGTGTTAAGAAATGCGAATGACGCATATCAGCAAATAATGGCTAATGCAACTACAGGTTTGTTAGCAGGGACTGACACTAGAATACAAGCAACACAGAAGATGCTTAATGAATTTGCTTCAAAAGGAATAACGACTTTTGTTGATAAAGCAGGTCGTAATTGGAGCTTAAGTTCTTATGCAGAGATGTGTGCAAGAACTGTTAGTTCACATGCTGCGTTACAAGGCCATATAGATAGACAGTTAGAAGTTGGTGAGGACCTAGTAAAGGTTAGTTCAATAGGCACAACATGCCCAATATGTATGAGATGGCAAGGTGTTGTTTTAAGCATATCAGGAAATAGCCCAAAATATCATTCTGTTGATGAGGCAAAAGCAGCAGGATTGTTTCACCCTAACTGCAAGCATACATTAGGAATGTACATACCTGAGCTTGATGATGGTACAGAACATGAGGGCAAAGTTGAGCCAATGTCACAGGAAGATGCAAATAAGCAATATGGTGTTCAGAGGAATAAGCTTATTGAAAAGCAAAGGTCAAATGAGCGAATGATAAGGTATTGGAAAAACCGCAAAGCATTGGCTATGACTCCTGAAGAAAAGGCAAAATGTAATGAGAAAATAAAGAAGTGGCAATATACTAACATGCTACATTGTGAAAAGAATGGGCTCAGGCGACAATATGCTAGAGAAGGTGTTATGGTTGGAAATCCTGAAGGCCCAATGGGAACATTTATTGGTGGTTCATTAAAAGAGTTTGAGCAAATGTATGATGACGTAATTGGAGAGAAACCAAAGAAAGTGTATAACAAGCTTAAGATGGACTTGCAGTTGTTTGCTAAGAAATATGATAAGTGGTTGAAGGACGAAATAATGGACTTAGACCAATTAGACATAGACAAGGCAATGATGAAGGACTCAAAAAATAAAGCTGTCACACCAACTTCATTATACAAGAAGTATATTGGTGATAGTCCTATGCAAGATTATACTGAGGTTTCACCATACGAAAAAGGTACAAAGGAGTTCAAATCACATTATGCTAAGTGGCTTAAGCAACAAATAGATGAGATTGGTGTTTCATATAAGATTAAGCCAAAATACACTGAGGTTCATGAGGACATACCAGATGAGGACAAGAAGCTTTCAGCTACAGAGATATATAAGAAATACCATGATGGAGAAAAACCTACTGAAGCTTACAAGAAGCTTGGTGGTGAGGAAGGTACTGGAATGAAGTATGGCAAATGGGTTGAGACGCAGAAAAAGGAGCTTATCAAAAATGGTATTACGAAGACTGTTCCTTTCGGCAACTCATCAACTCAGAAAACAGCAAGTACAATTTCACAAGCGACACAAGCAAATAATCAAGCGTTAGATGCACTAAAGAAAAGTGAATTGGACAGTTACAAGAAGATGCTTGATGCTACTGTGTTTGGTAATTATGATGGATATTTAGCCGTAAAGAAAATAATGGAAAACCCTAATGACTCTTTTGCAGAAGAAAAACTTAAGCTTGCACAAGAGAAACATCTTGAAATGGTTAAGAAAAAGGCTGAAAAAGCTTGGGGTACAAGTGAGTTTAATGACCATTATGACAAGCTTATAAATATGCTATTAGACGAAACAGATGAAGCTATGCACAATCATATTGATAATCAGATTAAAGTTTATCAAGAGGTTCAAGACCAGAAAACTCAACAAGCAGCAAATGCAAATGCAAAGTTGCAAGAACCTCAAACAGAGACAACAAACGTGGTTTCAATTGGTCGTGAGGTTTCATTCAAAGAAGGGCAACTTGTAAATAGGGATAGAATATACAATGAGCTTAGTCTATCTGATTTGGAAAATTTATCGAGTCAAGTTGAAGGTCATAGCTTGTTTAGCGCTAAGCATAGACGTGACATACTTGGTCGTGATAGAACTACAGGTAAAAATCATCACATGGGACATGATGTAGCATTAAAATCAGGATTATCTGATGAGCAGAAAAAACTTGGACAAGCATTTCAACTTGCGTATGATGAATATTTCAACACAATTAAGTGTGGTCCAATAAACAAAGCTTACTTAAATGGATATGAAAATGCTTCACCTGAAATGAGAACGAAGATAGATGCAATGAATATGTGCATTCAGTCATGTGAGTTGAATGAGCCAGTTTTATTGCATAGATATGTTGATGAAGAACTAGTTGAAGCAATTTTCAAAACGCCTGATGTTCATAGCATTAAAAAGTATGAAGTGTTTGAAAATAATACATTTATGAGTACAGCAACTGGGGGACATCCAACATTTGGTAAAAGACCATACATGATTACATTACAATGTGACAAAGGAACACATGCATTACCAACAATAAACCACGAGGAGCTTGAAGTTCTGTTAGGCAAAGGAAAACTTGAGTTTATGGAGTCAAAAACACATACGAGCTCAAATCCATACAAGTTGCAAAATTATGATGGTTCATATACAAACTTTGTTGGTGATGAAATTGTTGTTAGATATATTGAGGATGGTAGGGCAGCTGAGTATGATGTTCCTACACCTGAAAAAATTGATGAAATGTTGAAAGGCAAAAAGAACGTTGAGCACCATACAAATGAGTCAGAGCCATGGATAAGTTCATTGTCAAAAGATGAAAGAAAAGCTTCAGATAGGTATACAGGAAGCTGGTATACTGACATGAACAATGTATACAGACAAAATGATACTAGTGACAAAGCATTAACAAAGTTATCTAAAGACCTTACAGGGGCATTAAGGAGGGCAGAAACTGAAAAGCCAGTTGTCCTTAGGCGTGGTGTTTACCAAAGTGATTTAGCACACATGTTAGGTTTCAATGGAGATTTTAGTAAAGTTAAAAAGCACTGGGCTGAAATAAACAAAGGTGATTATGCAGCTGAAGACAAAGGTTTTCTTTCAACATCACCTTATGAAAAGGGTGGTTTTGATAAACCAGTTGAGCTAAGAATTTATTGCCCAACAAAAACACATGCAGCATATGTTGATAGCATTTCAACCAATCAAGGTGAAAAAGAAACATTACTTAATTCAGGTTCAATGCATAGGGTCATTCAACTTAAAGAAGAAGGTAACAAAACAATAGCTTATCTTGAGCTTTTAGGAACTGATTAAAAATATATTTACAAATGTTGTATTATATGTTATATTATATGTTATAATGTAATAAACAAATACTAAAGGAGGCAAACAAATATGAGCTTAGATGAAAAATGGGATAAAGATAGAAATCCATTGGAACCAGTTAAAAATGAAAATTTGGTTTGTAAGACATGTAAAAATTGCACAAATAAGGTTGTCTCATGCGTAATGTTTTACACAAAACCAATATCAGTCCTTAAAGGAGGAGTTTGTAATGAGTACAAGAAAAAGTAAAAACCAAGAATATTATGACGGATGGGAAGGCTTAGCTAAAGATATGGCTAAGCAATGTAAAGTAACGCATTCACAATGTTTTGATTGCAAAAATTCAATTGGAGCAAGCGGTTGTAAAGTTTTTGGTGAAATACCTTATCAGTATGGTAGTACGTTTGCTAATGTTCAATGTCCAGAAAGGGAGGAAGTTGATGATGTGGAATAAAATTTTAGGTTCACTTGTTGGTTTTGCTATAGGCGATGCAATGGGCGCAACAACAGAGTTCATGAGTGAAAAGGACATTAAAAAGACATTAGGACAAGTAACAGACATTATTGGTGGAGGTTGGCTAAATCTAAAAGCAGGTGAGGTTACAGATGATACTCAAATGACACTATGTGTATGTGAAGCAATTGACTTTACGTTTAGTGGCATGGAGGTCAAACTTCCATTTGTATCGAAGTTCCTTGATAGATGTTGCAATAATTTTTCTGATTGGTTTGATGAAAAGCCAAAGGATATTGGAGGAACATGTCGAAGGGTCATTTCTCTTGGTAAGAGTTTTCAAAAAAGTACACTTTGGTTTAGTTTAGCAGATGACCCAGATGCTTTAGGTAATGGTAGCCTTATGAGAACAATGCCAATTGTTTTATCAGGTCTAGGAAGCCTAACTGCTATGTTACAGGGTAGGTTAACACATAACAATGAAACATGTGATACTGCAATAAAACGTTACTACAATGTCCTTGAAAAGATTTTAAATGGTCATGAGCTTAAAAATAGCATGGTGGATAAGCTATATGAACCAACAGGCCATGTCTTAAATACTCTGAATAATTCATTGTATTGGGCTACAAAAACAGATACATTCGAAGATGCAATAATTGGAGCAGTAAACCATGGTGGTGATGCAGATACAATAGCTGCAATAACAGGTAGTTTAGTTGGTGCTAAGTATGGATTTGATGCAATACCTAGTAGATGGATAGACCAGTTAGATAGTAATGTTTTAGAAAAGATGAAAAAATATACAAAAATTTTTGAAAAAGTATGTACAAATTCTAAATAATATAGTATAATAGTACTATAATAAAACAATATAAAAATTCAGTTTACGGAGGTAATTATTATGGCTTTAACAGAAAAACAAAAGGCATATGAAAGAAAAAGAAATGCTTGGAACTACTATTTAGTAATGGCAAAAGGGCAAACAAATTGCTTTAAGGCACATTCATTTAAGTCAGTTGAAAGACTTGTTCCAAACGCAACACTTATGGAAAAAGTTGATGAAGAATATTACAAAAACTTTTCAGGTTTTAAGATGAAAATAAATAATTAAGCATTAAAGCTAAAGGGAATGCTACCAGAAATGGTAGCTTTCTTTGTGTTTACAGTCATTTGATAATGTTCATGGACCAATCATGATGTCCTTAAAAGCTTAGAAATAAAAAGGTCCTCATACCTTAACATGTGAAAGGAGAAAGCAAAATGAAACTAAAAACAAATTTACAATTTTTCGCATCAATGGACGATGTGATTACAGCTCATGCGGATGCATTTGGAGAAGGCGATACAACAAAGGAAAGCTTTACCTCTGTTTCTGATAAGTTAAAGGAGCTTGGTTATGACGTTTTAATCAATCAAAGAGATAAGGCAGAGTTTATTCCGTCTTCTAGATTGTCTGAAGTTATTAGCCAACGTGAAACTTTCAAGGCACAGGCTGAACAGGCAATTGTTGAACTAAACAAGCTCAAAGATGGGCAAGGTATTAGTGAAGAGGCACAAACTCAAATCAACAACTTGATTACACAAAATCAGAATTTGATTGACCAGTTACAAGAGGCAAGTGTTCAGTTAGAAATCATGTCTGAGGCAGCTGATGCAATCAACCCAAAAGACGTTTTACCTTTCATAAACATGGAAAAGGTTAAGACGGACAAAGAAGGCCATGTTGTTGGTGGTGTGAAAGATGAGCTTGACAGACTTAGAACTGAAAAGCCATATTTATTCACACAGAAACAGCAGCAAAATGCTTCAAAAGGTGGCTTTGATGGAAGTGGTTCACAAGGTGGCCAAGGAGGTAATAAAGTTGATATGAATGCAGCCATTCGTAGGGCAGCATTTGGAGGTTCAAGAAATTTCTAAGGAGGACATTAGGATGAGAAAGAAACAATTTTTAGGTGCAAATCTTAGCTTCTTTGATACAAACAATATGATTGATAGAAGCGGCGCTGAGGCTCTTATTCCAGAAGATGCTTCACGTGAGATTATTCAGGGAGTCCCTAAGTATTCAGCTATTATGCAGCTTGCGACAAAGGCTCCAAACATGTCACGTAAACAAAGAAGAGTTCCAGTTTTAAGCACATTGCCAACTGCTTACTTCGTAGATGGTGATACA
>JBGUUL010000025.1:0-1563 GCA_045133515.1 Ruminococcus sp. | reverse complement strand
AGCAAGATAAGCAGTTTGAAAGCTAACAGCACCAGATATATCAAAAGGCTCCAAAGATTCCATAAGGTCATCTGCCATTTTTGTAGAGCCATCAACCGGTACATTCTCAAATCCTATAGTTCCACCTCTGTTTATAACATAGTGCGAGATTTCTTTATAGTCATATCGGCTATCGCTCCAGGTACGAGTTCTTGTACCCTTATAACGCACCTGTGCTTGTGTGTTGGTGTCGAATATCCAAAACGGAACATATACACCTTTAATCTCATCAATGTGATTTTGGCTTCTAAACACCTTAGGAAGCAATCTTTTGCCCTCGTAATGCTTTTTTAGTGCTTCCTTTGCTGCATTCTTATCAAGCTTAAAAGGAATAACCAAATCTGGCTTTAATGCACCAGCAAACTGTCCTTTAATAACAACAGGGTTCTCACAATAAGGGCAAGCTGTTGCTGCAGTAGTTGCATCAGCTATAATCTCACCACCACAGGTGCTACACACATAAACTCTTAGTCCATCTTCTTCTCCCTGTTGCCAATCGCTACCAGCTGAGATATCCCAATTCATATTATCAGGTTGCTGATTATTCAAATCGTTATCGTAATGTGCAAGTGCCGACATCTCAAATTCACAATTGCAATATGGACATTTCATTTTTTGTATTTTGCTGTCAAAGCTAATCGCTCCACCACAGCAAGGGCATGAATATTCTTGTACTACTGGCATATTAAACCTCCTTATCCAAAGCTACGCTCCATTACTCTTGAAGCTCTTTCATAGTCACGAATATCGTCATTTATAAAATCTTGTGAGAAATATATTAGATTTTTCTCTGTAGTTATAAGAATGCAATAATTTCTTATTCCGTCTAAATTTCCTAAATCCAGCTCCATTATGCAAACATCATTTTCTGTTTTCAAGCTCCAAGGTGCTGTAAAATTGTGGTTCTCTGAATCTATTCCATCATTCCAAGTAATTTTAATTACATCCTCAAGAACATCTATACTATAATAGATTTCTCTTCCGTCATCTAAAACCTCATAGCTAGACCAAGATGTATTTATAAGCTCCTCTGTTTTTGGTAGCTCATAAAAGTTACTTTTGTAATACTCATATTCTTTTTTTAGAACATCCTTTTCTGATAGCTCCTCAGCTGTTGTTTGCACGGTTGTAATATCAGTGTTTTCTTCTTTACTTGTAGCCTCTGTTTGTAGCTCGGTTGCATTAATAACCTCTGTAGCTTTATCGCTTTGAGCTATTTTAGACTCTGTTGCAGTCACAGAATCACCATTCTCACCCTTTTCACAGCCAGCAAATACACAAAGGCAAAGCATTAAACATATAAAAATTGATATTATACGCTTCATATTAATCTCTTAACGCTGGTCGTTAGCGTCAATTGGATCACCACAGTTTGGACAGAACCTTGGTACTGGTTGGCCTGGCTGTAATGTCCAGCCACACTGGTTGCATACTATCTGGTTACCGCCATACTGCATTGGCTTTTTCTGACCACAATTCTGACAAAAGGCAGATGTATTCTGCATACCACAGCTACACACCCAC
>JBGUUL010000024.1:0-2622 GCA_045133515.1 Ruminococcus sp. | reverse complement strand
ATGAGGAAGAGAAGCAGCTTATTGTGGTTCTCCCTGATGGGTTGTTGTTAGAAGATACTGACTTGGACGACAAAGACCTTACTCTGAAAATGACAATCGAAGATTTATCAGCAGTAAAGTTTGTGAGTGAGATTACAGTTTCATCTGATATTTCGAGCGTTATTGTGCTTTTATCTAAGGATGCAAAAGGGCTTGAAAAATAATGGACATGTTTTATAAAAGCATTGGACAGCATTTAGAAGAAGAAACTACAGTAGCTATAAAAAAGAAGGCTTAATTTATAAAACACCACGCTTTGTTTATAAGAAAGCGTGGTGTTTTTATAAAAAGATAGACACCGATTATAAAAGCAAAGTGACATTTTATAACGGTAAAACCTCCTCTTTGAAGGAGTGTTTTGTCCAACTAAATGTCTACACTGTGTACCTACCGAGCGAACAGTGGTATTAGCGGCATATTTAGCCGATGTTCTCTATTTGGGTTAGGTCATTGAGGCATGCACGAAAGGAGAATGATTTTCATACAAGTTTACCTTGATTATTGCTGTCATAACGGTTCTCCGACATGTGAAGTCTGTGATTTTTTGCATGATTTATATATAGACATAAAAAGCGTGGTGTTGGAAGGTATGCGTAAAAAGTATGGGACAGAGACGTTGATAAATACAACAGGTGTTCTTTTAGGGACGGGAAGGCTATTTATGGGGATTTTTCGTTTTAGTTATGTTTGAAAAAGAACAGAAAGCAGAAAAAGTATGTGATAGGTGGAGTGGTCTCCTTGGCAACTTACTGAACGATACGGTATAGTAAAAACACAGAAATAATGTGAGAGTCAAAGAAAGAATAGGGGGTCCGGTTTATAACCCTCTTTTTCTTGCATAATATGGAGGAATTCCATTGACCTTAAAAGACTTGCTTTGGGCATATCAAAATCAAATCTATAGACAGACACATACAAACAACCTTCCATTGAAATTGTTTGAAAGGTTTCTATATAGGGTCCAGATTGTAGAGCAACAGAGTCAAGCAAACATTAGAGTCTGCTTATCAAAAAATGCTTATCCAATGCAACTGAGAACATCGTGGGCTGAGGTTATAGATACTGGTGTTTGGGTCTGTACGGATAATCACAATGATTGGTTGGTGTTTACGAACTATACTTCCGGTTTTCAAGCGAAAATGATAGTCCAAGATAATCACAACTCCTTTGTTGTGAAGAGGGATATTCCTAAGCCGCTTATGGACAAGTATGATTTTCAAAGGGAGAAACATATTGCCGCAAAGCAAATTAAAGAGGAGTATTTGAAACGCTATCAAGAGGACGAAGGTTATGTAAGGCAGAAAGATATTGTTTTGGTCCTTAATGACTATCTACGGCAGCAAGACTTTTCTGCCAGAAATACCAGACTTGTTCAAAGGCAACCTGAGTCCTTTGATAGGGTTGTTGAGATAATCAAGAAAATGCAGGTGGAAGGTTTGTTGGTTAAGTGTGAGAAGTATTTTAAGCAAAGGGGGAAACCGTATGGAGTGGGTTAAGTTAGATAGGATTTTGGAATTGGTAGCCGGTAAGATTCTTGAAAGGACAAACAGAATGCCCTCTCTTTCTGAAAGACAGATTTTAGTTGACAAGCTAAGAGATAAGGTTTGGTGGGATGATAAACTGAGTGTGGTAAGTTGCTGCGCTACTTTCGAGCGCAAACTTGCGCAGAAAGAGGTTACTGCATATCCTTTTCTTGTCTTGGAAAGGGTTTATGGAGAAGAGGATGAAGAATATCCAGAGCAAAATGATGACGAGCTCTATGGCTGGATGCTTTGGTGTTTTAATTCTTTGGAGAAACTACGAAAGTGGTTTGAGGATGGCCTTGAGAGAGACCTTGATATTGGATGCATTGAGGCTGTCTATATAATGGATTTGGGTGCCTACAAAGAAGTACCAGTAAAATACTTTGTTGAGGTCAAGGACAAAAAGTTCTATATTACTCCTTTAACCTATTGGGGCGAAGACGAGGCAGTTGAAATTACCTATGACGCCATCGGTTTTGAGTTAGTAGGGGTTGCAGAAGTTTATGTGCAGGATAAGGTTAGTTGCCATTTGTGCCACTGTGTTGAGGATGTCCGTGACAGAGTAGTTCTCAATGAGTTAGCAGAATTTGCAATTTCTGATAAGCGAGGAGAAGAAATGGGCTACTTCATCTATGAGGGGCAGAAGCATCTTTTTATTTTCAATGCAGACACCTGTGGAGCTGGTGTGACCTTCTTCACTCCCGATGGCAGAGAAGTTGAGGATATGCACGATGTTTTGAGTGCATTAAAAGTGGAGAATGATATAGTCCTTGAAGGACTATAATCATTCTTGTTTCTTAATCTATGCTGACCATGCCATTAGAAAAATAGCAGATGCTTATAAGAATGGTTTTCTCTTGGAGAATGGTAAGGTAGTTTGGTATTAGACTGTTGAACTCTAAAATTTCTTGCATAATTGATAGGCAGAAGGACGGATGGTGTTGTTTCCATCCGTCCTTTAAATTTCCTTGGCTTTAGTGGTCAAGCGCGGTATGTTGTCCATAGGGGAGTATTTCAAAATGTCCCAAGAACAAGTGATATTTTCAAAAGTGGGATTAGG
>JBGUUL010000023.1:0-16656 GCA_045133515.1 Ruminococcus sp. | reverse complement strand
GATATTTAAAATTTAAGTCGTCTAAGCTCTTGAACTATTCTCGAGGAGTTACTTTTATCAAAATATGTAAAGGACATTTCCCTTTTCAGCTTATACTCATATGAAAGTTTAAAGTCGGATTTTGCTGATTTTTCTATATCGGAAAGCAAGTCGTTTATGGTAAAGCTTCTCTCCCCTGGAAGATTTTTCTCCATATCAATATATGCGCCAGTTTTTTCCATATACCTTTCATAGTCAAACTGATAGAACAGCACAGGCTTGTGCATATAGAGCATATCATAGCAAAGGGAACTATAGTCAGTAATAAGGAGTTTTGCCCTCATAACATAATCATTGAACCCATCCCCAGCCTTTATAATATTAACTCTCTTACAGTCAGATGTAAAGAGCTTTTTATACCTGCTGAATACAGGGTGCAGACTAAAATTAAGTGTTAAATCATATTCCTCAAGTATAGAGTGTAGCTTTGGACTATTTAACAATTCGCTGTACTTTTTGAAGAATTCACTTTCCTTGAAATCTTTTTCAGATTTTTGGCAAAGCCAATCTCTAAAAGTTGGAACAATTAAAATTTCATTGTATTTATGGGAAGTGTCATTTAGGTCATCCCACCTTGCAAGACCTGTTACGCACACCTCGTTATCATCAAAGCCCAGGTTTTCAGTAATAATCTTCTTTTCTGCTCTTGATGATGCTATAAACAAATCAGGGTGGTCACCCCTATTCTTTTTGTACTGCTTATTAACATTTTTAAGACCCATTACACCTCTTTGTAGGAAGGCAAACTTCTTCTCACAGAGGAATCTTGCTATAACTGAATTGTTGGAATTGAGGATATAGCAATCGTTTCTACCCTCTGAAGAAACAAGAAGCTTTGATGCAATAAGGTAAACAAGGTGCTTCATTGACATATATTCAATGAGGTTATCCTTATACTTTGCCACATTTTTATATTCAGGACTTTTGGGATCTATAATATAATAAATCTTGGCACCCAGTCTGCGTTCTGCCTTGTGCTTCATACAGTACTTAAACAGATGATAACCATTATCGTGGGCAGACTGACAACCCTTTTCATAAATTAGAATAATATTCTTCCTATTAAGGAAAGGTCGTGTCACCTTATATATTGCTGTGGCAATAAGCTCTCTAAGCTTAAATTTTGTTGAGTCATAGCCACAAAGCTCTCTCATCATAAAGGCAACGGTTTTTTCCTCAGTAAAGTAAGGGAAGAACACCTCTGGTTTTCCCTCTGCTGTAGGCAGAACATAGTAGTTATTGCCAAAGATGTTACGCAGACTTAGGATGTAGTTATTTAGCTGTTGTGGTGTTACGGAAATATTGGCAAAGTAAGAAACATCCTCCTCAACATACACTGCATAAATATCCCAATAAACCCTTTGTAATTCAGTTTTTGAAAGGTCAAATCTTGCTTTTAGGTGAGTGTCATCTCCACTTGCTACAAGGTCAGCCTTTGCAAAATATATTCTTCTGTCCTCACTTAGGCTATATCTATAGGAAAGGGCATAACCGGTGAAGTTTTCCTTATTATTAGTAATATCAGTAACAACATAAAGGTACTTATCATTAAAGTAGATACTGTTATAAGCAACTGTTACTTTTTCTCTACGGGAGGTTAACCTCTCTCTGATTTTTAAGTTAAAAATTCCTTTTGAGCTATAAAGTGGTTGCAATACAACTACTGACTCTTTAATGTTATATGATGCTACATTTTGAAGGAATTTTTTCTTTCTAACTGTCTTATCTGTATAGTAGGGGGATTTCACTCTTGCTGTGTACATATAACCCCTATAGGAAAAGGCAACACAAATGGAATAGGTGCGAGGAGTGAAGTCCTCCAAACTATCTCTCATTGCTGAAAAATCAACAATTATTTCTCCTGTGCCTGGATTAAAGTCCTTAACATCAAGCACAATTTTTTCCTTACGAGAGGTACTATGAACAAATACACTTAGGTCAGACACCTCTCTCATATCGGCAAACATAGTGATTTTGTAGTTCTTTTTATCATCAACAGAGTGTTCCCCGTACATCACCCTATTGGCGAGAAAATCAGCAGAATAGAGAATTTTTGAGGGAGTTGACTCGTCCGTAACTTCCACACTATTATATGGCAGTACACTTGAAAATTGCAATCTTTTATCATTGACAACTGTAAAAGTGAAGCTATCTAATGGCTTATGCTTTTCACTATTTTCCTCTGCTGATAGCTTTACAATTTCAGAAATAAGGTCAGATGACAAGGCCCTTACTGTTGCCGGATAACGATGATTATTCACTTCATAATAGGAAGTAAGATTTACAACATCAGGTTTGTCAAGCCTCAAGAAGTTCCGTGGAAGTCGGCACTTCAACACATAGTAATCTCCCATATCTTGAACAGCACTTGGAGAAAAATCATAGCATTTATCGTCCCGTACTGAACGGAAGGTCAAACCAAAGCTGTCTGCCCCCACTATTTTATCCATTTTTACATCAATAAAATAATATCCGTGAACAAGCTTGAACTTTGTAATTACATTATTTACAAGGTAGTCCACCCTGCTATCTTCATTTATAAGTATAAAGCCAAAGTAGCCTGACACAGTCATACTTGTAATAAGGCATACTTTTTCCCCTCTATAAACACTGTTGGAAACAGCTTTATTATATAGGATTTTTCTATTTTCCGTTGCAGAGTACTCATCCTTTACAGATTTTGAATAAAGTCTGCTAAAGGTAAGAGTATTGTCATATTCAAAAACAAGGTAAAGCTTGAAACGAAGTGGCACTTTATTGATTGCAAGGTAATCAAAGTCAGCAAAAGTTAGAGTGAAGGTATCCTCTTTAATTTCACAAGGACTATACCAAACATATCTGTTTCTGTCATCAAGAATGGCAAAACCAACAGCATTTTTCACATCAACATCCTGTTGTGGGAAGAAGATTGTTACAGAGTTCTCCTCTGCCCTTACAAGTTCTGCTTTAATTCGACTTTGTATTAGAATTTCCTTTTCTGTCAATTCATTTAATGAGCCAAAATATGACATTCGCTCCACCTCCGTGAATAAAATTATAGCACAATAAAGAAGTGAATTACAACAGCAAAAATACATTTTTCTAATTATTATACATAATAAATAAAAGTAATATTTTCAGTGTATTTATATTTGTAATTTCCACAATTCTACAAAATATTACAACATAATAAAAGGACTGTGCCTAAACACAGTCCTACAAGGTAATATTTCTACATTTTTACCATTTCATATCCTTAATAACATTAACAATTCTTGAAGTATTGTTCTTGTCAATAAAGGCAAAGCTTGACTCCCTCATTTGGCTATACTTTTCAGGAAGAACAAATTTCTCCCTAATAGCCTTTTCAAAGTCATCAAACAGACCTTCAAGGGTAGTGCTTCTGTCACCAAACAGGTCAGTTTCCATATTGATATATGAACCGTGAATTTGGTTGTACATATCATAGTCAAACTGATAGAACAGCACAGGCTTGTTCATATAGAACACATCCCAACAAACTGAGCTGTAGTCAGTAATCAGTAGCTTACATCTCATCATAAGCTCGTTGAGAGGAAGCTCACCATATGGAATAATTTTAATTCTATCACTCTTAATATTAAAGTTTTCAATATAATCCTTAAACTTTGGATGAATGTAGAAATTAAGAGTTAGGTCATTATTATTAAGAATATCTGTGAGCCTATCACTCTGTAGGAACTCCATATAATTCTTATAATAATCGCTCTTTACAAACTCTGCGTCAGTAACCTCATCAAGCCAGCTTCTCCAGGTTGGCATAAGGAGGATTTCCTTGGAATTCTGTGACTTATCCTCAAGGTCATCCCATCTTGCAAGACCTGTTATACAAACATTCTTTGGTGAATAGCCAAAGTTCTTTGTAATAATTTTAAATTCATCACTTGAAGATGTTACAAACATATTAACATCATTTGATTTGCCCTTGCCATAGAGGAAGTCAACTCTCTTAAGGGCAATAACACCATGCTGTAAGAAAACAATCTTCTTTTTGTTAACCTTTTTCAGAATTGGAGAGCAGTTTGGACGCCAAGCATAAACGTGATTTTTACCATCTGATGAAACAAGCAACCTTGATGCAAGTAGGTAAAGCATATGCTTAAAAGAACAGAAGTCAATAACATTGTTTTTGTACTTCTTCACTCTTTCATAATCCGCTGCGTCCTTGTCAATTACATAATAAATCTTTGCACCAAGCTTCTTTTCGGCACCATTCTCCATACAGTTTTTGAAGAAGGCAAAACCGTTATCCTGAGCGCAATTACAGAACTTTTCGTAGGTAAGGATAATCTTCCTTCTGTAGAAATGGTGGAACAATTTATTGATGAAAAGAGCAGTAAGCTCCTTAAACTTAAAGAACCTTGAGTCCATTTCTCCTTCTTCACGAACCATAAATGCAAGTGTATTTTTGGTGGTGAAGTATGGTAGGAATGTGTCTGTTCCCTCTTCAGTCTGGAAACGATAATCGTTATGACGGATAAAGTTAGTTGGTCTGTATAGTTGGCGATAAACCTGCTTTGGAGTAAGCTTGATTGAGCTAAAGTAGTCGTGACCACCAGCCTCAAATACTACAAAAACATCCCATATTATCCTTTTAATATCATATTTTGAAAGGTCAAAAAGACCCTCAAGATAGGTTTTTCTACCTCTTTTAACCTTTGTACCCTCAATATAGTACTCTCTTTTATCCTCTATTTGCTTATACCTGTAACAAAGGGCAAAGCCTTTGAAGTTATATTCAGCATCTGTAATATCAACAGAAAGGAAAAGGCCCTCTTGATTTACTCTGAATTTACGATAAGGTACAGTTACATAAAGCTTAGTGAGAACTTTCCTATCGGAAAATCTTAAATAGATATATCCAAACTTATTGTAAATAGGTACAATAGCTGTTTCTACACCGTTATATTCAAAGGAGGCAACCTCTTTGGTGAAATCAGGAACATAGCTTTTAAATTCAGTTGGATCAACAAGATTTTTATTATAGCTTATATTATTAAGCCTTGTGCAGTAGAATGTACCCTCATATTCAAAGGCAGAGCAAAGCATATATGACTTTGCAGTATATTCCTTAACAATATTTTTAAAGTTAGATAAATCAAGCTTAAAAGTTCTTTTTCCAATTACCTGGTAGTCAACAATAATTCTAACATTTGAATTTTTGTTGTACATATAAAAGGTAAGGTCTTTAATACCACTTATGTCGTTGCCAATATTTAAAACAAAACCATCATCCACATCAAAACTACACATAAGGGAACGGTTAGGCACAACATTTGGAGCAAGTATATAATCTTTAAGGGTAGGAATAATGCTCCTGTCTTGAACACTTGCAGGAAGGTATGTGAGAATCTGAATTCTCTTCATTCCCTGAACTCTTGTAAAGAGATCTGTAAGCTTTGGATGTTCAATATAGTTATCATTAAGACAAATATTTTTTGCCTCTTCAGCAAATTCTCTTGTTTCAAAATCGAAGTTCATTAAATAATCAACATCGCCGATAGTATATACTGAAACAAAATCCAAAATTTCGCCATAGGTAACATCAAGGAAATCTCTTGTAAAGAAACATTTGTAAATGTAATGGTCCTCATATTCCTCTGTTTCAATAGGGTCAATATCAAAATAGATATTGTTCATTTTATCATCCTGATAATGAGAAACGAACTTCAATGAAATTTTTGATGCACCAGCATATTTATTAACCTTAAAGTTAAAGTAAAAGCCTTCTTCAGTTATATAAAAGTCTGTAATAAAGTTTCTAAACTTATACTGGAGCTTTCTTTCCTTACGGGTTACAAGGAAACCGAAAAATCCATTGGATGTGATGTTAGCAAGGAGAGAATATGAGCTGTATTTGTCATATTCCTCCATATATTTATCCTGTTCCTTAATTACATCATAATACAGTAATGTAAAATCATTTGTTTCTTTATATTTAAGCTTAACATCACGACAGTACAGACGTGAGAAAACGAGAGTATCTTCTTCCTCAAAAACTAAGTAAGTTTTATATTTTACAAGTGTAACATCATATCTTGTAAAATCAAAATCATCAAAGGTAAAGGTCATAGTGTCCTCTACGCTATCAAGGCTCTGATACCACACATATTTATTATGATAATCAACCAAAGCAATAGCTACTGCAGACTTAAAGTCTTTATCCTGCTCCGGAAAATTTACAGTAATACTATTATCCCCACAGGAAACAAGCTCTGCGTTGACAAAACTTTTAATAATAATATTTTTGTCGGAAAGTTCATTCATCGAACCGAAATATCTCATTAGACATTACCCTCCCCTTTATCCAAACTATTATAACACTTAGTAAAAAGAATTTCAATACAATTTCTCAACTCTTAGACTTTTATGCAAAAAAAGCATCAATATACTCTGTTTTGTGCATAATTATGCCAAAGAAATTCTACTCAAATTGACTTTTATATAACTCATAGTAAAAGCCCTTGGCAGAAAGTAGTTCTTTGTGAGTTCCCCTCTCCACAACATCACCATTTTTCATAACAAGAATAAGGTCGCTTTCTACTATAGTTTTTAGTCTATGGGCAACCACAAAGCTGGTTCTGCCCTGCATCAGCTTCATAAAGGAACGGGTTATTCTCTGCTCAGTTACAAGGTCAATGGAGCTTGTTGCTTCATCAAGAATTAGAATTGGTGGAGGACTAAGCATAAGCCTTGTAATTGAAATAAGCTGTTTTTGTCCTACTGACAAATTTCCACCATCTTCGCCAACATAGGTGTCATAGCCATTACTTAGCTTTTTTATAAAGGAATGGGCGTGACTCTTTTTTGCAGCGGATATAATTTCCTCATCTGTTGCACCCTCATTACCAAAGGCAATATTTTCCCTTATTGTACCACTTTTAAGCCAAGTATCCTGTAAAACCATACCCATATTCTGTCTTAAAGATTTTTTGCTGACAGTATTTATATCCACTCCGTCAATGGCTATTGTGCCTTTATCTACGTCATAAAAACCCATTAGCAGATTTATAAGGGTGGTTTTGCCACAGCCTGTTGGTCCTACAATGGCAAGTCGTTGTCCACTTTTAAGTGTAAAGTTAAGGTCCTCTATAAGTGACCTATCCTTGCTATAGGAGAAATCCACATTACTAACTGCAAAGTTACCCTGTACATTTTCAGGTAAATTGCCCTGTGCATCTCTGTACTCTTTTGCATCTATAACTTCAAGAAGTCTGCCGGCACAGGCTATTGCATTTTGCAGTTCTGTAACCACACCGGAAATATCGTTAAATGGCTTTGTATATTGGTTTGCATATGCAAGAGAGGCTGAAAGACTACCTACTGTAATAACATTACTAATGGCAAAAAATGCACCACCAAGTCCTACAAATGCATAAACCATTGAGTTAACAAACCTGGTGCTTGGGTTTGTTAAGGAAGAAAAGAATGTGGCGTTGAGAGAATCCTTACCCAGCTCCTGATTTAGTTCATCAAATTCCTCACAAACCTTGCTTTCTATATGGTAGGATTTTACAGTTTTTATATTGCTAATCATTTCTTCAATATGGGAAGTAACCTTGCCCCTTTGACTACTCTGCTTTTGGAAATATTTGTAGGTTCTTTTGGCAATAAACTTACTGACAAAAAGGGAAAGTGGAGTCAGCACCACTACAATTAGGGCGATCCAAACATTGATTTTAAAGAGGAAAAACAATGTTCCAAAAATGGTCAGTACACCTGAAAAAAGATTTTGAAAGCCCAAAATAAGACCGTCTGCAAACTGCTCTGCATCTGCAATAACTCTGCTTACAATATCACCTGTTTCTTGACTGTCAATATAGGAAACAGGAACCTTTTGTAATTTTACAAAGGCATCGGTTCTCATATCCCTTACAGTTTCATTGGAAATTTTGTTGTTAAACACATTTGCAATATACTGGCTCACGCCCCCTAAAGCAAGGGCAACAAGAATATAGCAAAGTATTTTAATTAAATTCCCAAAATCCACATTACCAAGGCCCACAATGTTATCAATGGCGTCACCAGCCAAAACAGGAATGTACAGTGTTGCAAGGGTTGAAATTGTGGTAAAGATGATTGAAAGCACAAATGCAAACTTGTACCTCATAATGTACTTCATTACTCTTTTTATGATTTCAGTACTTTTCATCAAACCACCTCCATATTACAGGAAGAATGAATATCCTTATATTCCTGACAACTATTTAATAACTCATTATGTGTGCCAATGCCCACAAGCTCACCCTCGGAAAGAACAAGAATTTTATTGCAATTCTGTATGGTTGATGTTCTTTGAGAGATTATAAAGGTGGTTCTGTTCTCGCTATTTTCTTCAAGAGCCTTCCTCAATGCCTTGTCAGTTTTATAATCAAGGGCAGAAAAGCTATCATCAAGAATTAGAATAGGTGTGTTTCTAACAACGGCTCTTGCAATAGACAGCCTTTGCTTTTGACCACCTGAAAGGTTCTTACCCTGCTCAAGGATAAGCTCATTAAGTCCATTTTCTTTGCCATTTATAATCTCCTTTGACTGAGAAATTTCAACAGCCTTTTCTACCTCATCAGCATTTTCGCTTTCAAGTCCAAAGCTGATATTTTCCTCTATTGTACCACGGAACATTACAGCCTTTTGCATAACAAGGGAGATTTCCCTGTCAAGGTCCTGGTCACTAAGGTTCTGAATATTTTGATTATCAATATAAATATTACCCTTAGTCGCCTCATAAAACCCACAAAGCAGGTTAATAATACTGGTTTTACCACTGCCTGTTCCACCGATAATTCCCACAGTTTCACCTCTGTCAACATTAAAGGAAATATTCTGTAGGCTGTATTCCTCATTGTTATTGTAGCTAAGACTAACATTGTCAAAGGTGATGTAGTGATTAGTAACCTTATCCTCTCCACCACTCTTGACATATTCCTCCATAGTGAGGATTGCATCAACCCTATTTTTACAGGCTATAGCCTTTGTTTCTGTAATTATAAGGTTAGCGAGTTTAATAAGCTCCACAAGAATTTGTGACATATAATTATACAGTGCCACAACTGCACCCTGGGTAATTATGCCGTAGTCAACACGAACTGCACCTACATAAATAAGGGCAATAATACCAAGGTTAATTACCACAAAGGTTGCCGGATTCATAATTGCAGAAATTCCGTTAGAAATTTTTTGGAGCTTTAATAATCTTTCATTCTTTCTACGGAAGTCCTTAATCTGATTTTCTTCCTCTGTAAAGGCTCTTATTACCCTTACACCCTTAATATTTTCCTTTGTAGAAAGTAGAACATCATCAAGACTATTCTGAACAGCCTTATATTTTGGAATGGTAAAGAACATCACAAGGAACACTATTACCGAAAGCAAGATGGCAACTATGGTAAAAATATGAGCAGTAGTGCTGTCAACATAATATGCCATAATCACAGCACCAATAACTATAAATGGTGAACGGAGAAGTAACCTAAGGAACATATTTATTCCTGTCTGAATTTGGTTCACATCACTTGTAATTCTTGTTATAAGGGTTGACGAGCCTGTTTCGTCAATTTGCTTAAAGCTAAGGGACTGAATTTTTCTAAACAGCGCACTTCTTAACTTTGTACTTGCACCTGTGGCAGCCTTAGCTGCAAAGTACTGTGCTGTTATAGCTGAACATAAACCTACCAATGCAAGTAAAACAAGGAGTAAGCACCTTGAAACAATGTAACCCTTATCCCCACTGCCAATGCCATTGTCAATTATATCCTTAACTACAAGTGGCACAAAAAGTTCAAAGGATGCCTCAAGTAGCTTAAACAGAGGAGCAAGTATAGTTTCTTTTTTATAGTCTTTTAAAAATGATAAACTTTTCATATTTTTTCCTTTGATTTACAAATAAATTTATAGCCACCTAAAAGGTGGCTGTAAAGCTTGTTTTTATAATTTGCTTATAGTATTAGCAATTCTTTCTTCCATTATGTCCTTACCGATAATCTTGCAGATTGTTGAAAGGTCAGGTGTATTGGACTGGCCTGTAATAGCAATACGAATAACCTCGGAAACCTGTGCTACTGAGCCTTTGAACTTTTCAGGCTCTTTCTTATAGGCCTTCATATCAGTTGTAAAGCCTAACTCCTCTGAAAGCACCTTCACCTTGTTAAACCACTGTGAATTATCATCATTTTCATCGTAGCTTTCAAGGTACTTTGTGAGAATAGCCTTTACTGTTTCACCGTCATAAGGGTACTCAGTTGCAGGACGGAAGGTATCCTGGAAGAAATATGAAAGGCTCTCCATAATCTGCTTTGCATAGGCAAAGTCCTTTCTTCTTCTCTTTTGGTTAAGTCCCATACAGAGGGTAAGAATTTCCTCCATATATTCCCTGTTACCAAAGTACATTTCATAATGGTCGCTGTCATATTCCTTAGTCCAATTTTCCAAGAAAGAATATACCTCATCAAGTGACATTTTAGAAAATTCCTTTTTACAAATATCGTGGAACTTCTGCAAATCAAAGAGTGCGCCACTCTGGGACATTTTCTTTACAGAGAATGGGAACTCATTTATATCCTTGTCAGGGTTTTTATCGTGCCACTCCTCAAAGTTACTGTTAAGGAGAGTTAAAAGATAAATCTTAACTGTATATGGATGGTAACCGTCCTGACGGTAGAAGTCAAGGGACAGTTCAGGGTCCTTTCTTTTACTTAACTTACGCTTACCACCGTTTTCCATCTTCATTAGGTGAGCAGTGTGGGCGTACTTCAGCTGTTTAAAGCCTAAAACTTGATTAAGCTGGAAGTGAGTTGGCACAGAGCTTAGCCACTCGTTGCCACGGATAACCAATGTTGTACCCATAAGATTATCATCAATAACATGGGCAAAGTGGTAGGTTGGAACTCCATCGCTTTTGAGAATAACAATATCGTGGATATTCTCTGGGAAGGAGATTTTACCCATAATTTTATCCTCTATGGTGATTTCCTTGTCCTCAACTCCAGGGGACTTTAGACGAAGAACCCAAGGCTTGCCTGCTTCTAAATTTGCCTTTATTTCTTCAAGAGATAAATCTCTACATTTTGCCCACTTTCCGTAGTAGCCAGGTGTAGCATTTTCCTCCTGCTGTGCCTGACGGAGAGCATTGTTGTCCTCCTCAGTACAGAAGCAAGGGTAAGCAAGACCTTTTTTAATAAGCTCCTTTGCAAATACATGGTAGAACTCAACTCTCTGTCGCTGATAGTATGGGCCATAGGCATTGTCGCTCTTATGCTCCTGTCCAGCACCCTCGTCAAACTCAATACCAAAGTACTTCATAACTTCAATAATAATATCAACAGCACCTTCAACCTTACGCTTTAGGTCGGTATCCTCGATTCTAAGATAAAAAACACCGTCAGAAAGGTGTGCAATTCTTTCGTCAGCAAGGGCTGAATAAAGGTTGCCAAGGTGAATAAAGCCTGTTGGAGAAGGAGCCATTCTTGTAACCTGTGCTCCCTCTTTTAAGTTTCTCTTTGGGAATTTTGCAAACACATCTTCCCTTGTCATTGTACTATTTGGCAAAAGCAAATCTGCTAAAACATTATAATCCATAATAACTCCACTATAATTTTAAATTTTATTTCTTTTACAGAATTTAACAAAAATTCTTTATACACTTTTATTATAAGAAAATGCCTTTATTTTGTCAAGAAAAAGACATATATTATAAACTAATTAAAATGAGAAACTATAATAGTCAAAACTTCTTTTCATATCATCGCTTTTAGAAAACCAATAATCTTTATATATTAAACTGAATTTTGTTTGACAAGGTAATAAACAAATGTTATAGTAATATAAAGAAAAAGGTGATGTATATGAAAAAATGTGAATACTGCAGTAAGGAAATTTCCTACTTTGATATGTACTGCTCAGATGAGTGTCAGGAAAGTGCCTGCAAATTCTATGACTTGAGAGATAAGTTTGGCAAGGTTTTTACTTTTCTTGATGCAATTTTTGTTTTTATGATACCTATTGGTGTGTTCTTAGGCACTATGATTGGTGGCTTTGCTGATGCAATGATTGTCATAGGCTTTGTGGGACTTGGAGTTATGCTGAACATTCTTCCCTTTCCAACTGAAAGTATGATTAAAAAGCATCAAATCAAAAAGTCTATGAAGTTGTGTAGAATTTTTGGTATTTTGCTTATTGCCATTGGTATTATTGGTGGCATTATTTTTTGGGTAATATAATAGAATAATTTTTAAATTTTGGTCAAAACTACTTTTGAAATCATTTATGGAGGTAATAATATGATTGATAAAATAGCTTTGACCCTTTTAATTATAGGTGGAATAAACTGGGGACTTGTTGGAATTTTCCAATTTGACCTTGTTGCCTTCCTCTGTGGTGGTCAAACAGGTGTAATAAGCAGAATAATTTACATCATTGTTTGTCTTGCTGCCATTTGGTGCATTACACTATTGTTCAAGGATACGGAAAATGCAAAGACCATTGGCGATTAACAATATTAACATTATAAAAGGACAGTTCAAAATCGAACTGTCCTTTTAATATACTCTTAAATAGCTTTATTCACAAAGAGCTTTTGTATCCCTTGCAATAACAAGCTCCTCATTTGTTGGAATAACATATACAGGGATTTTACTATCCTTTGTTGTGATAAGAGCCTGTCCATCACATTCCTCATTAGCCTTATCGTCACACTTAATACCAAGAACCTCAAGGTACTCAAGTACACCCTTACGAAGTGGTGCCTGATGTTCACCAAGTCCTGCTGTAAATACCATACCATCACAACCACCAAGAGCCACATAGTAGCTACCAATGGTTTTTGCAATCTGATAATATAGCATCTGATGTGCAAGATGTGCGTGGGAATCTCCACCCTTTTCTGCTGCAGTAATATCTCTATCATCAGAGGAAACACCGGAAATACCAAAAAGACCTGATTCCTTGTTAAGTATTCTATCCATTTCCTCAGCAGTAAGGTGTTCCTTTTCCATAATGTATGTAACAACAGATGGGTCAAGTGAACCGGAGCGTGTACCCATCATAAAGCCGTCAAGTGGTGTAAGTCCCATTGATGTATCAATAACCTTGCCACCATCAATAGCAGTAATTGAAGAACCGTTGCCAATGTGACAAGTAATGAGCTTTGTGTCCTTAATATCCTTACCAATGGCATCTGCAAGCATTTGTGAAACATATCTGTGAGATGTGCCGTGGAAGCCATATCTACGAATTGAGTACTTTTCGTAATACTCATATGGAACTGCATACATATATGCCTTTTCTGGCATTGTGGAGTGGAATGAGGTATCAAAAACTGCTACCATTGGTGTGTCCTTGCCAAAAACATCCTGTGCAGCCTTAATGCCCTGTACTGCACCTGGGTTATGTAATGGTGCAAGTGGAGAAAGTGAATCAATGTCAGCAATAACCTTGTCATCAATAAGAGTTGACTGGTGGAAGATTGAACCACCCTGAACAATTCTGTGACCTACTGCATCAATTTCTGAAAGGTCAGAAACCACACCAACCTCTGGATCTGTCAGCATAGACTTAACCTGCATAAATGCCTGTGTATGGTTGTCCATTTCAACATCTACCTGTTTAGATTGACCCTTATAATTTTTGTAACTGATGAAGCTGTTGCCTACACCAATCCTCTCGCAATTTCCTTTACATAGCACTGATTCATCTTTCATATCAAATAACTGATATTTTAGAGAGGATGAACCTGCATTGATAACTAAAATTTTCATTTCTTCCCCCTGTTGAATGATTTAAATTTATGATGTATAATAAGCTAAAAGTTTATTACGATATGGTATAAATATATCTGTATATATTATATAACGAATAATTTTGTTTTTCAAGTATATTTGGTGATATTTATGATTTACAGTTTAATTTCTGAGTTCAACCCCTTTCACAACGGTCACAAAGCACTAATTGACAAGGTAAAAAGCCAAGAAAACACTATAATTTCCGTTATGAGCAGTAGTTTTGTTCAGCGTGGAGATATTTCTATTATCAATAAATTTGACAGAACAAGGGCATCCTTGCTTAATGGTGTTGACCTTGTGCTGGAGTTACCCTCTGTTTATGCTTTGTCAAATGCAGAGGTTTTCGGAAGCTCTGCTATTGAGATTTTAAAGTCAACAGGCGTTGTTGACAAGGTATTCTTTGGCAGTGAATGTGGAAGTGTGGAAAAACTGAAAATGGCTATTGAGGCTACTAAAAATCCACTTGTGCAAGAAAAAATACAGGAATATATGGATAGTGGTGAATACTATCCAAAAGCAGTATATAAATCTGTAAGGGAATTTTACCCTCAGGAAATTAGCAATATTTTTAGTGGTGCAAACAATGTTTTGGGTATGGAATACCTAAGAGCCATTAAGGGAAGTAATATTGGGGCTGAAACCTATTGCCGAGTTGGTAGTCATCACGATAGTGATATAGCTGTTGGGGATATTGCAAGTGGTAGCTTTATTAGAGATAATTATTCTGATAAAGAATTATATATACCAAGCTACCCAATTTCAACAACTGCACACATTGAAAACATTTCAAGTGCAATAATTTACAAACTTAGCACCTTATCACCAGAGGAATTAAGGGAAGTACCTGATGTAACAGAGGGAATTGAAAACAGGATAATTGAGGCTGTTAAAAATTATAATTCCTTTACAGAATTATGTGAAAATATAAAAACAAAAAGATACACTATGGCAAGAATAAGGAGAATTGTATGTAATGCTCTGTTGGGAATTGACAAGGAAGTCAAAACCACACCTGTCCCCTATATCAGAGTTTTAGGGTTCACCCAAAAGGGAAGTAGATTGCTGAAAGAAATCAAAGAAAAATCTCCTATCCCTGTTATCACCAATGTAAAAGAGGGGTATGACGGTCTTGATAATGAGGGAAAGAGAATTTTTGATATAGAAATTCTTGCATCAAGGCTATGGTCACTTGGAAGTGATGATAAAATACCAATAAAAAATGACTTTAATCAAGGGTTAATAAAAGTATGAGGACTGTTATGAAACAGTCCTCTTTTTATTCTATATAAGAAAAACAGTATTATTGCTATTGCTAAAATTGTAAAGATATTGAAATAAACTGCGCCTGTCATAAGTCCAAAAAGCTGATAGATAACAAGGCAAACAGAGTATGCGAAAATATTTTGGTAGGCAACTCCCTTTAGAAAAATCCTTTTGTCACCTAATTCCCTTGCCATTGTGGTAAGTGCCATAACACAAGGGGAATTAAGAAGATTAAACAGCAAGAATACTATGGCTGAAATTTTTGTTGGGAATAATGCGTGTAGGTCTGTACTTAGCAAATTAAGGGTTGCAACTATATTTTCCTTTGCAAAAAGTCCTGCAAAAACAGCAGAGGTAGCCTGCCAACTTCCAAAACCAAGTGGAGCAAAAATCGGAGCAATTATTCTGCTGAATAAAGACAGAAACGAATTACCATTTATGCCTGTATTTGAAAGTATCCACAGCACTGTACAAACCAAAATCAGCACTGTACCTGCCTTTAGGAGAAAGGCTTTCAGTCTGTTCCAGCTATGAGTAAGTAGTACTGTAAGCTTAGGCATATGATAATTAGGAAGCTCCATAATAAAGGGTATTGTCTTTTCATTAGGCTTTTTAAAAATAAGAGAAGAAAGTAGCACAGCAATAATGCCAACAGCATACATCATAGGCACAAGCCAAAAACTACCCTTAAAAAATGTAGTGCCAATGAGGGCAATTACAGGTAGCTTTGCGCTACAAGGTATAAAGCCGGTAGTTAGAATAGTTAAGTTCCTGCTACTTTTTTCCTCAATAGTTCGTGATGCCATTACTCCCGGAACGGTACACCCTGTGCCAATTACAAGGGGAATTACACTTTTTCCCGAAAGACCAAATTTGCTGAATATTTTATCCATTAAAAAGGCTACTCTCGCCATATAACCACTATCTTCAAGAAAGCTAAGAAGGAAAAATAGTACTGCAAGTTGTGGAACAAACGCCAGAACAGAACCAACTCCTGTGATTATTCCGTTGCAAATCAGGGCAGTAAGCAAAGAATTACAATTTATTATAGTTAACAGACTTTTTGCTGTAGGAGAAATAAGACCACCAAAAATCACATCATTTACAAAGTCCGAGGCAGTTGCCCCAAAAAGAGAAACCGAGGTGTAGAACATTAAAAAAACTATGAGAAAAAACATAGGAATAGCAGTATATTTCCCTGTGAGAACAATATCAAGGTAATATGTAATACTTTTTTTGTTAGATTTTTTGTAACATACCGACAACAGCCTTTCGATATAATCATATCTTTGGCTGATGATTATACTCTCCCCTATGTCATTAAAATAATTTTCACACTCTTTTATTAGAAAGTTAGTTGTGCTACTTCCCTTTTTATCGCCTTGAAAGATTTTTATGGAGGTACATCTATCAACCTTTTCTATATTTTGAATTTTCATTAGTGTATTCTCAATTTTACTATTAAACTTGTGAATAGGAACGGATTTATTTTCTTTTATGGAATTTTTCACTTTTTCAATCAGTTCATCAATGCCTGTGTTTTTTAGTGCTGAAATTTCAA
>JBGUUL010000022.1:0-29620 GCA_045133515.1 Ruminococcus sp. | reverse complement strand
TATCGCCCTTTTTTATAGGTGCATAGGCAAATGGTGGAATAATAATTCTTTCACTTATTTTTTCATTTTCGCTATTTAGCACAAATGTTTTGCCCTTGATTTCCAGCTTGACCTTTTCCTTGGTGCCACCAACAATGGCTTGTTTTATTTCTTTGCCAGAAAAATTACAACTTTTAACCTTGGAAAAACCGTAGTCATAAAGTGCCTTATGGTCCTCCCAATCATTTTTGTCATTTAAAGTAACTGCAATAAGGGTTACACCGTCTTTTTTTGATGCTGTAACAAGGCATCTGCCTGCACTTTCCGTATAGCCTGTTTTCCCACTTATGCAATAGGGATAGGTGGAAAGTAGCTTGTTGTGATTTATGTATGTAATAACCTTATTACTTGGCTTTACAAAGCCAACAGGTCTTCCCTTTGAGCCACTAATTTGGCAGAACTTTTTATTCTTTAAACATTCTCTCATGAGGAGAGCCATATCGTAGGCTGTGCTATAGTGATTCTCATCATCAAGTCCAGAGGGAGTGACAAAATTGGTATTCTTCATACCAATTCTTTTTGCTCTAAGGTTCATCAGCTTGGCAAAATTTTCTTTACTCCCTGCAATAGCTATAGCCGAGGCAGTAGATGCATCGTTGCCGGAGGGCAACAGCATCCCTGTGCATAAGTCCTCCAAAGTGACCTGCTCACCGATTTTCAGATACATTGAACTGCCCTCCTCCACCATATCCTTAGTGAAGGTGACAATTTTATTGTCCTTTTCTGCATATTCAAGAGTGATTAAAGAGGTCATAAGCTTTGTGGTGGATGCCATTTTCATTTTATCATTAGCATTTTGGCTGAAAAGCACCTTGCCATTATCGGCACAGAAAAGCACTGTTGCCTTTGCAGACACAGAAGGTTCTTCAGCATAGCCATAGACAGTATCATTACCAACAAACATTGTTACCACAAGAGCAAAGAAAAGAAAATATAAAGCTAATCGCCTCATTATACCACCTCACAAAATTATATGAAGTGGTTATAAATTTATGACAAAATCAGAGCTGAACCTCATCGTCATTCACATCAATTTCAGGGGTTTTACCACTCTTATCCTTTTTCTTATCATTCTTAAAGAAAGAGCTAACCTTGTCAAACACATCAGGAACCATAGCAATAGCCTTGTCAAGAGTTCCGTCACTTTCTCCAACGCCAATCATCTTAACTTCGCCCTTACTAACGGTCAAAAATCCAACTGGGTTAATTGTGATACCTGCACCACTACCACCACCAAAGCAATCCTTACCGTCCTTTTTGGATGGAAAGTCTGAACCACCACTGGCAAAGCCATATGTTACCTTGGAAACAGGCACAATTACTGTACCGTCAGGTGTTGTTATTGGGTCGCCAATAATGGTGTTAACATCAACCATTTCCTTGATTTTCTGCATAGTAACGCCCATTAGGCTTTCAATAGGATGTTCACTCATAGTAATCTCTCCTTATCTTTTAAATCTCATATTTATATATGTCTTACCTGCCTTTAGCAAGGTTTTAATAGCAATACTTATTATATGACAAATTCTGATTGTAGCATACAGGGAGCAATCAACCTCTGTTTTTGCATTCTGATTAAAGTTACAGAGTATATCCACTGTATAATCCTTAACATTTAATCTACTGTACAGCTGACCCATTATAGGGTAAACAACGCTACAAAGTGCGCCATAGCCAACTGCTGTATCACTGGCATCCTCACCAGCAAAGGAAATTTTTACATTGAAATTATGAATTATCAGCCTTTTGAAAAAGCCACCAAGGATACCCTTTACAAGTCTTAAGGCATCTTTTAAAAGCTCAACAAATCCCGTTACTCCCTGTTTATCCAACAGGACTTTCAGTGGATTTTTCTTCTTAGGCTTTGGCTTTTCCTCTTTGGTCTGTTTTGCCTTTGTTTTTTTATTTTTCTTTGGCTTTGTCTTTTTAGGCTTTTTCTTATCTTTTTTCTTTATAAAATCAATTTTTATAAACAAAATCTTAATTACAATAGAGAGCTTTTCCTTGTACTCTAAAATAATTTTTACATTTATCAGAGAAAGGAGAAAAAGCACAAGAAGTACTATAAATATTATGATGAGAACAGTCATCAATTATTCCTCTGTTGCCATTTCAATAATTTCTTCAGGAGTAGCTGTTACTCTATCCTGATTATCTTCAGTATTATCATTGTCATTATTTTCCGTATTATCCTCTTTTTCTTCCTTATCACTTTTAGGAATCGGAGGAAGTTCATCAATGGAGCTTATGTTAAAGCACCTTAAAAAGTTTTCTGTTGTACCATAAATCAATGGTCTGCCAGGAAGTTCAAGTCTGCCCTGTTCCTCAATAAGTCCCTTAACAGTTAAAGAACCAATAACACCTGAACAATCAACACCTCGCACCTGTTCTACAAATGCCTTTGTAACCGGCTGATTATAGGCAATAACTGAAAGAACCTCCATTGCTGCCTGACTTAACGGCTTTTTCCTGTTAAGGTCCATAACTGTACGGATTTGCTCTGCAAATTCCTTATTAGTTACAAACTGAAAGCTATCCTTATATCTCATTAGCTTAAAGCCGTGGTTTTGAGCATTGAACTCCTCCATAAGCTCTGTCATCAGCTTTTCTGTTTTTGCCTTAGTCAGCTCTAAGGCTTGTGACAACCTGTCAATTTCAACAGAGTCACCTGCTGCAAGGAGTATTGCCTCGGCTGCTCTTTTCATATCTTCATTACTCATATTTTTCTCCAATAGAATTAAATCATTCTCACATCGGCGTTGTCACCATCGCCCTCAATTCTGACACGCTTGCCCTTAACAAGCTCCAACACTGCCAAAAATGTGGCTACAAGGTCACTTCTGCCCTCTGCTGCTTCAAAAAGTGTGCTATACTTAACAGTATTCCCCTTATACAGCTTTCTCATAACAGAAATTATTTTTGAGGAAACCGAAACTATCTTCCTGCTGACAATTCCCGAAAAGGCATCCTTTGGAGGAGGTAACTTTGCTTTGCCTCTGCCAACAGCTGAAACATATGCCTTTGCTATATCTTCAGCAGGGTGAACACGGTCGTAGGTCATATCGAAATTCATTTTACTTGGCTCTTTTGTGTAGTAATCAAAACAAACCATTGGAGTCAGTATTTTTGAAATTTCCTTACAAAGCTGATATTCGATTAGCTGACCTGTCAATTCCTTTTGTAGCTCCTCTGCCTCTTCCTCATACTTTGGCAAAAGCATAACCGACTTTATATGCACAAGACGACTTGCCATTTGCAAAAATTCAGATGCCAAGTCCATTTCCTCCTGTTGCATAATCTTAATTTGCTCAAGATATTGGTCAATCAGGTCGGAAATTACAATGTCGCAAATATCAATTTTATTTTTTGCAATTAGGGTCAGAAGTAAATCAAGTGGACCTTCAAACACATCTGTATGGTAGGTCAGCTGTTGTTTATCTCTGTTTTCAATCACTTCATTCATAAATTTATCCCTTAAAGTGCCCAAAGGAATGGCAATCTACCAACAAAATTCAAGCCACTCATAATAAAATCACTTAGATATGCAAGTGGAGTGCTGAGGAAACCTGTCCATAAAAGAACGAATAAAACAATCATAATGTAGTTTTCGTATCTATAGAAAAAGTCAACTGCCTTATCAGGTAGGAACAGGAACATAATCTTTGAACCGTCAAGTGGTGGAATTGGAATAAGGTTAAACACAGCAAGATAAACATTTATTTGAATATAAAAAGATAAAAATGCATATACATAAGAACCAAAGGTTGATATATAAAAGGTTGGGGCAAAAGCATAAATTCCATAGAAAATAAATGCTCCTACAAGTCCTGCCACAAGGTTAGCCACAGGACCCATTACTGCTGTTATTGCCATACCTCTTTTTTCGTTCTTAAAATTTCTTGAGTCAACAGGCACAGGCTTTGCCCAACCAAAGCCAAAAAGAATAAGGAAAAGTGAACCCATAACATCAATATGAGCAAGAGGGTTAAGGGTAAGTCTGCCCCTATACTTTACTGATGTATCACCTAACTTCATAGCAGTATATGCGTGTGCCCACTCGTGAAATGGCAAAACCAAAAAAATAACAACAAGCATCGCCACAAGTTGAGTTAAGACTGCGGGGAAGGAAACATGATCACCACGAAATAGCGTAATAAGCTCTGATAACATTTTTTTCATCTCTTTCTGTTCTTTTTTCTTATACAAAATTATGGTATAATATTAGTCATATTATTATATAACAAAACCCTAAAAATTACAAGGAAAATAAGTCGATTTTGACTTTTTCTGCATAAATTTAAAAAAACACTTGCAAAATGTGAAAATATCTGTTATTATATCATAGTTGCAATATGTAATTTGCAGAAATATGATTTATTGTCAAGGAGGTGCAGACACATGGCTAAATGTGAAATCTGCGGTAAAGGCGTTACTTTTGGTATTAAGGTATCTCACTCACACAGACGCTCCAACAGAACTTGGAAGCCAAATGTACAGAGAGTTAAGGCTATTGTTGACGGTCAGCCAAAGCGTGTTTACGCTTGCACCCGTTGCTTACGCTCAGGTAAGGTTACAAGAGCTATCTAAGCTAACTTATACTAAATACTAATGAGAATGTGGCCACAGCTTTTGTTGTGGTCTTTTTCTTTTGTATAAACTTATCGGCAGAGGAAAGTGAATTTTCCTCTGCCGATTTTCTTTTATTCAGAAATTTTTTCGTCAATAGCCTTTTTGATAATTTCCTTTGATGCAACAATAGCATCGTCAACTTTGGAAACATCCTTGGCACCTGCCATAGCTAAGGTTGGCTTACCACCACCGTTACCACCGGCAATAGATGCAACTTGTTTAACAATATCTCCGGCCTTGATACCCTCTGTTACAACATCCTTACCACAACCACAGATAAAGGTTACCTTTTCTCCATTTATACCTGCAAGGACAATAACTGTCATTGGGTTTCTCTCTGTTGCCTTAGATGCAATATCCTTCATCATATCAACAGTTGCGTCATTGATTGCAACGGAAATAATACGAACACCCTTGTGCTTTTCAGCATTCTTAAAGATATCCTGAGTAGCATTCTGGGCAATTTTCTTATTCAGCTCATCAATCTTTCTATCCTTTTCCTTTAGCTCATTTGCAATACGGATACTACCCTGCACAAGCTCCCTTGGATTATTCATCTTGAGAGCCTCTGTACAGCTATATAGAACCTCAAGAACGCTGTCAAGGTATGCAAGAACGCCCTCACCTGTTACAGCCTCAATTCTTCTTACGCCTGATGCTACGGAACTCTCTGACTTGATTTTGAAAAGACCAATGCTTGATGTGTTAGTTACATGAGTACCACCACAGAATTCAATGGAATAATCTCCTGCATTTACAACACGAACTCTATCGCCATATTTTTCGCCAAAGAGCATCATTGCACCGATTTTCTTAGCGTCCTCAATATCCATTTCTTCAGATGTAACTTCAAGCTGACTTAGAATTTTTTCATTAACAAGGTTTTCAACCTGTTTTAATTCCTCATTTGTCATAGCCTCAAAATGAGTGAAGTCAAAACGGAAGTAGTTTTCAGAAACAAGCTGACCAGCCTGTTCAACATGAGTGCCAAGAACTTCTCTTAGGGCTGCCTGTAGCAAATGAGCAGCAGTGTGGTTACGAGTAATTGACATTCTTCTCTTTGTATCAATTAGTGTGTTTACAGTATCTCCAACCTTAACAATGCCCTTGTTTACCTTTGCATTATGGAGGAAAATTCCTGTTGCATCCTTTGTTGTGTCCTTAACATCAATGATTACATCGTCATTCTTAATAACACCTGTGTCACCAATCTGACCACCACTTTCAGCATAGAATGTGGTTTTGTCAAGGATAATAATACCCTCCTCACCCTCAATAAGTGAGTCGGCTCTGTTGCCCTCCTTAACAATGGCAAGAACCTTTGCCTCTGTTAAGTCGTACTTATATCCCTTAAATTCAGTCTTTTCAATATCATTAAGGTCAGTGCTGTCAGAAATCCAAGCATCTGCACCTGCGTTCTTTCTGGCATCTCTGGAACGCTTTTTCTGTTCAGTAAGTAATTCAGAGAACCTCTCAAGGTCAACCTCTAATCCCTTTTCCCCAACAATTTCTTTAATAAGGTCGATTGGGAAACCGAATGTATCGTTTAGCTTAAAGGCATCATCACCTGAAAGTATTTTAGCATCACTCTCGGAAATAATCTCGTCAAGCATCTGTAAGCCTTGGTCAATAGTTTTGCTAAAGTTTTCTTCCTCAACCTCAATTAGCTTTACAATAAAGTCCCTCTTATCACGAAGTTCTGGATAAGCTGTTTCATTTTCCTTAATAACTGTGTCGGCTACCTTATATAGGAATGGCTTGTTGTAACCCAAAATTCTTCCGTGACGAGCAGCACGGCGAAGAAGTCGTCTAAGAACATAGCCTTTGCCCTCATTTGATGGCATAACACCGTCACCAATCATAAAGGTTGTGGAACGGATATGGTCAGTGATAACTCGCAGGGAAATATCCTTTTTATCGTCCTCTCCATAGTTCACACCAACTATTGATGAGATGTGCTTCATAATATTCTGAACTGTATCAACAAGGAATAGGTTATCAACACCCTGCATTACACAAGCAAGTCTTTCAAGACCCATACCTGTATCAATGTTTGGATGGTCAAGCGGAGTGTAGTTGTTGTTACCGTCATTATCAAACTGGGTAAACACAAGATTCCAAACTTCCATAAAACGGTCACACTCACAGCCAACCTTACAGTCAGGACTGCCACAACCGTGGTCCTCTCCTCTATCGTAGTAAATTTCTGAACAAGGACCACAAGGGCCTGAACCATGCTCCCAGAAGTTGTCAGCCTTGCCAAGGCGAACCATATGGCTTTCCTCTACTCCAACTTCCTTTGTCCAGATGTCATATGCCTCGTCATCCTCCTGGTAAACAGAAACAAAGAGCTTTTCCTTTGGAATTTCAAGCACCTCTGTGAAAAATTCCCAAGCCCAAGCTGTTGCCTCTCTCTTGAAGTAATCTCCAAATGAGAAGTTACCAAGCATTTCAAAATATGTTCCGTGACGGTCAGTAATACCAACCTCCTCAATATCAGGAGTACGGATACACTTCTGACAGGTTGTAACTCTCTTTTTAGGAGGTGTAATTTCACCTGTAAAATACTTCTTCATTGGTGCCATTCCACTATTTATAAGTAGAAGGCTGTTGTCGTCCTTTGGAATTAGAGAAAATGAAGGAAGTCTTAAACAACCCTTTGATTCCATAAATGAAAGGAATTTTTCTCTTAATTCATTTAGTCCTGTCCACTGCATAGTTCTATCTCCTTTATAAAAAATGCAAATTCTGTATAAAACAAAAACCTGCCCCTAAAATTAGGGGCAGGAATATTCCTGTGGTACCACCCTTGTTGCAATACATAAGTATTACCGCTCGGACTCTTTAACGCAGAGGTACGCCATATTCATCATACGGGGCTCATAGGTGGCCCATTAGCCTTGCTTTAAGCAGTTACACCAACCCTGCCCTCTCTAAAAAAGCACAATGCCAAATTCTTCCTAATCATCGCCTTTATATTTATCTATTTAATTATATTCAACTTTAGTCAAATTGTCAAGGAAATATTATACTCTTTTCTTCCTTATTACAGAAGATGCAGGGATTTCCTTATCTGTCACCATAGTTAGCTCCTCCATTGGGTGAGGAGCACTTTCTACTGCTTGACCATATTTATTTGTAAGGGAAATACATTTTGTAAGGAATGGTATTCCTGACGGTGGGAGGACATCAAGAGTATCTCCCACAAGGAACTTATTACGCTGAGTAATATTTGCCTTTGTACCCTCACTATTTTCACACACAGCAACTACATCGTAATGACGGATATAGCCACCATTTGAAGTGACCTGACCTGGCTCATTGCCAAGATAAAAGCCTGTGTTATACTCCCTATGGCTGATTTTCTCAAGTTCTTCCTTAATCCAAGGCTTAAGGGTGTAGGAGTCGCCCTCCTTCATAAAGTCATTAAGGGCGTGTCTGTAAGCATTGGTTGTAACAGCACAGTAGTAGGCACTCTTTGCCCTGCCTTCAATTTTCAGGGAGGAAATACCTGACTTTACCAGCTCTGGAATATGGTCAATCATACACATATCCCTACTGTTGTAGAGATAAGTTCCGTTGTCGCCCTCCTCAACAGGGAAGAATTGTCCCTGTCGATTTTCTTCATAAAGGTGGTACTTCCACCTACAAGGCTGAGCACAGTCACCACGATTGGCATCTCTGCCTGTCATATAGCTACTGATAAGGCATCTTCCAGAAAATGAAACGCACATTGCACCATGGACAAAACACTCAATTTCCAGTTCTTTTGGAATTTTCGCCCTAATATCTGCAATATCATCAAAGGTCATTTCCCTTGCAAGAACAACACGAGATGCGCCCATATTGTACCAAGCTGTGGCTGTATCGGAATTAACTATACCTGCCTGTGTTGAAATATGCCTTTCAACCCTTGGTGCATAGCGTTTTGCAAGTTCAAACACACCTAAGTCAGCAATAATGAAGGCGTCAACTCCAATTTCCTGTGCATAGGTAAGAAAGTCAGGAAGAACAGCCATTTCGTTATTGCGAGGTAGGGTATTGATTGTTATATATAGCTTACTGTTGTAGGAGTGGGCAAGTTCAACAGCCTGTTTTAGCTCATCATTATCAAAATTCTTTGATGCTGTACGCATACCAAATTGCTTTCCTGCAAGGTACACTGCATCTGCACCAAATTTAAGACTGTTTCTTATACACTCCATATCCCCGGCAGGGGCTAATATTTCTGGTCTTATCATATAATTTTCCTTTATTCTATAATTGAAAGATTGTACTGATGTTCATCATATGAATAGGCATAGTAGGCTTCTCCGTTTGAATCGTGACAGAAGAAGTAATAACCAGTTGAATTTGGATTTATGGCAGCCTCAATAGCCTCACTACTTGGGTTACAAATTGGTCCAGGTGGAAGTCCCTTTAGCTTATATGTGTCATAATCACTCTTATACTTATTGCCACCCTTTGACTTTGGAACTGACTTTGCATCACGATATGGGTAATAAACTGTAGAATCAAGACCGAGGTTTGCAAATTCGGACTCTTCACCTGCATTTATTCTGTTATGAAGAATTGAACTGATGTTGTACATATCCTTTGCATTTGCAGCCTCAGCTTGAATGAGAGAAGCAATTGTCATAATTTCATCAAAGCTATAGCCTGTATCCTCTGCCCTATCTTCAACTGAAACCTTTTTGTCATAGCCCTCTGCATCACTTAGGGTATTTACATTCTTTGCTGCAAAGTTACTGAGCATACGGCTTACAGTTAGGGATGGGTCTTCGTTTTCATAGAAGGTATAGGTATCTGGATATAGATAACCCTCTAACTTATAGTATCTGCCATTTTCAGATGCCTTACCTAATGCCTTAATAAACTCATAGTCCTCATCAAACTGGTCGCTATTGCACATATTAAGGAATTTTTCCTTATCAGAAACAACTCCAGCCTTATACAACTTGTTGCAAATTTCTGTTACATTCATACCCTCTGTAATCTGCACAGAAACAGTTTTCTCATTATTATAAGGACTTTCAAGATGGTTAATGATAGCCTCATAATCAAGATTTGTTGCAAGCTTAAAAGTACCCTTTTCATAGTATTGGTCTGCCTTTTTCATATTGGCATACATACTGAAAAAGTTTTTCTCCTTAATAACATTATTCTCATAAAGAATATCAATAACATCATCAAAGGTAGCATCCTTTGGAATCTTTATTGTCACCTGATTATCCTCAGGACGGCTAATTGCAAGCATATCATTTATTCCTGTAAGAAGGAATTTTGACAAAACAACACCTGCCATAATTACCATAACAAGCCAGATTATTGTAAAAACACGCTTATTCTTCTTAGCCTTGCTTTTTTCACGCCTCTTAGCTTCCTTCTTTTGGCGTTTATCTGCCTTTTTAAAGTCCTTTTCAATCATTTCCTTTGTTTTGCCACCACTGTAGGAATTAAGCTCCTGACTCTGCTTTGCAGGTCTTGACGCCCTACTTTCTCTATGTGGTCTTTCCCTTTGAATTTCAGGCTCATAGGGAGCATCAAAGGCTGACTCATCAATATTTAGGTGGAAGGACTCAACCTTTTTCCGTCTTTCCTCTCTAAATTTTAATTCGTTTTCGTTAAATTCATTATTACTCATATTGCACCTTCAATCAGATGTTTCTGGTATATTTTTCTGTTATCAGAACATCAACCTTTTGGTCGGTTTCTTCAACAGGAATGTTCATTTTTACAAGTGGGTAGTAGCAAAGACCTATTTTCTTTCCGTGATAGTGAGATATAAAACGGTCGTAATATCCTCTGCCATAGCCGATACGATTACCCTCAAGGCTAAAGCCAAGTCCTGGTGTTATCAACAGGCTATCACGAAAATCAAGTACCCTTTTGCATTTGTTTGGATTTGGCTCCATAATTCCAAATGAGCCAACCATTAAATCCTCAAGACTATTTATGTAATAAAAATCCAGAATTTCTCCGTTGCACCTTGGAAGACCGACCTTCTTATTATTTGCAAGACAGGCATAAATCAGAGTGGATGTATCAATTTCCTCCCCTGTTCCTGCATAGCATAGTATGGTACTTGTACTGCTATATTCAGGTGTCATAAGAAACCTACTTATTATTTCATAGTCAGCCTGTTTTTTTACATCCTTTGGTATATTGCGCCTAATCTCCTTTAAGGCTTGACGCATTTTAACCTTTTCTTTTACTATTGTGGACATTGTAATGATTCAAACACCTTTTCCATAGTTTCTTCGTCCTTAAGATTTTTAAGGAGCTGAAGTCCAAAATAAATTGCTGCACCTGCGCCCTTGCCTGTGACAATGTTTCCGTCCTGAGTTACCACTTCTCCAGTGTATTCTCCGGTACCAAAGCTGTCCTCAAAGCCAGGATAACAGGTTGCCTTTTTGCCATTAAGATAACCAAGATGACCAAGAATTGAAGGTGCAGCGCAAATTGCACCAATTAAAAGATTCTTGCTATAAGCGTAGTCAATTGCTGACTGTACAATATCATCGCTTTCCAGGTTAATTGTTCCTGGCATACCACCAGGCAGAACAATGGCATCAATATCGGAAAGAACAAGCTCCGAGGTAATAATATCGGTATTTATAATAATACCGTGTGAACCTGTGATAGCCTTTGAGCCAACACCAACAGTCTTGACCTCTACTCCTCCACGGCGAAGAATATCCACAGGGGCAAGAGCCTCCATTTCCTCGCAACCATTTGCTAAAAATACATATACCATAAGCTACTCCTTTATGTGTTTGGAAGACCTATATAGACTTCGTTTACATTGCAATCTGTAAGTTTTTGTATCATACCATCCTCAGTGAGCCTTTCATTTTTAAAATAGCTAAGCTGAGGAGAATAGTTAAATGTGAATTTTTCAGCCTTTGAGTTTTTCAGCACCTCACCAAGAAGAACACCTATGTTGTCCTTTTCAGCCAGAATTTCTGAAATAACACATTCTCCAAGGCTGTCTTTTTCTACAAAAGCATAGCCTTTATTACTGCAAATCACCTTTCCACCACCTGTTTTTGCTGACAGAACAGAAAACTTCATATATTCATCAGGGAATATAAGGGAATTTTCGGAAAGCAAGGTCTTGCGTAAATTTATCATTTCTTTTAAATTCATAGAAAGGCAAAATCCACTATATTCGGCAATATTCATCAGCTGTTCCCTTGTGACATCAGCAGTTTTTCTATGGCACTTCCTCTCAAAACCCAGCCTACCGTAGTAGCCGTAGAGGTGACTATCGGCTGGATATAAAACCGAGAGCTCCTCCCCAAGAGAATGAGCATCCTGTAGAGAATAATCAATTAGATGTCGCATTATCCCCTTGCCTCTCTGTCTTTCCTCAGTTGAAGCACCGTAGAGGTAGTGCGCCTTTATATTGTTTACTGTAACAGGAATGTGGTAAAGGGCAGACACAATAGCACCTTCGCTCTTTGCCATATATATTCTTACATTCTTTTTATTCGTTTTTATAAAGTTAAGATAACCCTTTGAGGTGTCATTAAAGGACTCTACCCAAAGCTTTTTAAGTTTTGAAACTGACTTAAAATCGCCACGAACATACTCTACCATTACTTCACCAATATTGCGTCATATTTATTTAAGAGAATTTCAGGCTTGTAGGACAGCTTACTTTTACGCAGTCCCTCAATGCCCATATCTTCCTCTCTGTTTATATATTTATACTCTGTTAAGGTTTTTGCAAATTCATTATTGATAACAGGATAGCCTCCATCAATTATGGATTTTTCAAAGTGAATGTCACAAATATCATCGCGAATTTTTGAAGCAACTGTCATTGCAACAGCCTCATTCTCAACATAAATAACACCACCGAAAAGACCTAACTCATCAAAATGAAGAAAACAATCCTCAATGGCGCTGAAGTCAGAACCAAAGGTTTCACCCTCAATATCCTTTCTGATGTCACACCATTTTGCTGCAACTAACAGAGCATCAGAGAAATTCTCCCTTGTAAGCTTCTTGTAGCTATAATTTGGATATTTTCTCAAAAACTGACTGATATGATTCCTTTTGCCGTGGTACTTCTTGCCACTAAGGTTTGCAAGACTTTCCTGCAAATAGATATAATCGGCATCGTCACGATTTTCTTCAAATACAAATCTATTAGGGTACAAATCATTTAGAATACCAGAAGTTTCCTCTGTAAGAAGTCCAATTAAAGGCTTATTAAAATCTCTTTCCTTTGCATCAAGAAGAATTTCGTCAATAGCCCACTTTAAATCAGTTCCACCAAAAGGCATAGTGTAACCTGTTATTTTGCCATCGCAGGAATATGCTTTAAAGACAAAATCACCCTTAAATCCAAGAAGAATATCATAGTGGTCACGCCACAAGTAGGTATTGGCAAAGGAGCAATCACAACCCATAAAGTTAGTTTTGCTTAGAGCTTCATCATATATTTTTTTGTCGCTGATTACGGGTTTACGAAAATCTATCATAAATGATTTACAACTTGCCTTTCAAAAGGGAATAAATTTCCTCTGCTATAACCTCAGGTGCCTTTGGCTCACTATTTTCTGCGCAGGAAACAACTTCCCAATTTAACTTTTTACTACAATACATTGCAGAGTTTCTGCATCTTTTAAGGAACTCTTGATTTTTTTCGTGAATATCCTTTTTACTTTCGTCCCCACTATATCTTTTTGACATTAGCTTTTGGCTAACCTCAATGGGCATATCCAGGTAGATAACATAATCCGGTGCAGGGATACCAAGTTTTTTATGTTCAAAGTCACTTAGCCAATTAAGGTACTCGTCATACTGGCTTTCAGGTAATTTACCAAGCTGGTAAATTGGATTTGAGGTGCTGTATCTGTCACAAAGTAAGATTGCGCCCTCCTCATAGTCCTTTTTCCAATCCTTCAAATAGGAAATGACTCTATCCACACCATAGAAAGTTGAGGCTGTATATGGGTTCACATCATCAGGGTTGTCCCCAAGCTCCCCATTAAGATACATTCTTACAGGAGCTGAACCCTCACTCTCATAAACAGGGAAGGTAAGCTTTTTAACAGGCTTACCCATATTAAGCATTTTTTTATATAAAAGCTCCGTTTGGGTGGCTTTGCCACTACCATCAAGGCCTTCAATAACAATAATTTTACCTGCCATACTTTTCTCTCACTTCTTTCATTTTGCCACAGCACATTTTACCCTCCGGACAAGGTCCGAAAAGGCAGGAAGGTCCACAATTCTTAAATAGTGTTGGTGCTACCTCAAGGCACTGTAGGAGCATCTGCTCTGCAACCTGACGAATTTCCCACTGGGCACGGTTGCAACAGCGATGAGCAAAAAAGTTATACAGACTTCTTGTATTAAAGGTGCATATAATTTTGGTTGTACAAGCATTTGGCAGTACAAACCTTGCATCCTCATTTGCCTTCTTAATAAAGGCGTTACACTTTGCTTTATTTTCATTTTTAAAAGAAGAAATAAATTCCTCTTTACTACCTGTGTTAGTTTTACCTGTATATTCTTCAATATACTTTACTACAAGGGCATCACGAATGGTTTTGTAGGCGTCACTCTGCAAGTCAATAACCTTTTTATATGCCTCATATGCCTCTGGGCAATCCTCAATTTCAGGTGGAGTTACAAACTCAAAGCTACTGCCATCAACATATCTTTGTGATTGTTGACTGTAGGAGGCAATTCTGTGTCGCACCAACTGATGAGAACAGGCTCTTGAAATACCCTCTATGCCAAAGGTAAAGGATGCGTGTTCAACAGGACTTCCGTGACCTAAATCACTTAGCATATCAAGAAATGCTGTTGTTTTCTCCTCTGTTAAGCCATCTCTTAAATCCTCTATTCCTGAGGGTGAGTAGCACAGCTTTGCTGCCATAGCAACTGTCTGCTCAGGCATTGGTGTGTGTGCAAGTAGTGTTACCTTTACTGCCATTTCAATCTTTCTCCCTTTTTCCTTTAAGACGCAATTATATTTATATCATTATAGCACAAGTTTTTTTCAATGTAAAGTATATAAAACAGCACCCAAGAATTTCTCGGATGCTGTTCGGATGCTGTATATAGATTATTTAAGAATTTTTTTAAGATACTGACCTGTGTAGCTTCCTGGGGTATTTGCCACTTCTTCGGGAGTACCACTTGCCACAAGTGTACCACCTCTGTCGCCACCCTCTGGGCCTAAGTCGATAATATGGTCAGCAGTTTTGATTAAATCAAGGTTATGCTCAATAACCACAACTGTATTTCCTGTTTCCACAAGTCTATGCAGAACCTCAATAAGCCTGTGAACATCAGCAATATGCAGACCCGTTGTTGGCTCGTCAAGAATATAAATTGTTTTTCCTGTACTCCGCTTTGAAAGCTCCGTAGCCAACTTTACACGCTGAGCCTCTCCACCTGAAAGAGTTGTGGAGGACTGTCCAATTTTAATGTAACCAAGACCTACCTCGTAGAGTGTTTGTAGCTTACGGGCAATTTTGGGAATATTTTTAAAGAACTCACAGCCTTCCTCAACTGTCATTTCAAGGACATCATAAATGGACTTACCCTTGTACTTAACCTCCAGAGTTTCCCTATTATAACGATGACCCTTACAGACTTCACAGGGAACATAAACATCTGGGAGGAAGTGCATTTCAATTTTTTTAATGCCGTCACCTTGACAGGCCTCGCATCGTCCACCCTTTACATTAAAGGAAAATCGTCCTGGGCCATAGCCACGCATTTTTGCCTCATTTGTTGTGGCGTAAAGCTGACGAATATCTCCAAAGACACCTGTGTAGGTGGCAGGATTACTTCTTGGAGTTCTGCCAATAGGACTTTGGTCAATCTGAATAACCTTGTCAAGGTTATCTATACCTTCAATCTTCTTATGCTTACCAGACTTACACTTTGCTCTGTTAAGCTCCTTGGCAAGTTTCTTGTAGAGAATTTCATTTATAAGTGAGCTTTTTCCACTACCTGACACGCCTGTTACACATACAAATTCTCCCAGAGGAATATTAACATCAATATTTTTCAGATTATTTTGTGATGCACCTCGTATTACAAGCTTTTTGCCGTTGCCCTTTCTCCTTTCTGTAGGAACAGGGATTTTTCTTTTTCCAGACAGGTACTGCCCTGTAATTGAATTTTCCACCTTAATAATTTCATCAACAGTACCCTGTGCCACAATTTCACCACCATGAATACCAGCACCTGGTCCAACATCAATTATGTGGTCAGACGCTCTCATTGTGTCCTCATCGTGTTCAACAACAATAACTGTATTGCCCTTATCTCTAAGATTTTTAAGTGTTTCAAGCAGTTTGTCGTTGTCCCTTTGGTGCAGACCGATTGAAGGTTCGTCAAGAATATAAAGCACACCCATAAGAGATGAACCTATTTGAGTTGCAAGGCGAATACGCTGACTTTCGCCACCAGAAAGTGTACCTGTATTTCTTGAAAGTGTAAGGTATTCAAGACCAACTGACTTAAGGAAGTTAAGTCTTGAAGTGATTTCCTTTAAAATTGAATCGGCAATAAAACTTTCTCTTTCAGAAAGTTTAAGGGAGGACAGAAAATCAATGGCCTCGGTAACTGACATTTCGCAAAAATCAGAGATATTCTTATCACCTACAGTAATTGCAAGACTTTCCTTTTTAAGTCTTTTTCCGTTACATTCATCACAATGATGCTCCGACATAAAGCCCTGTATTTCTTCCTTAATCCAATTAGAAGATGTTTCTCTATATCGTCTTTCAAGGTTGCCGATAATACCCTCAAAATCAGTTTCGTAGGACTCAAAACCCTTTTTATTGGAGTAACGGTGAACCTTGAACTTCTCTCCATTTGTACCATAAAGAAGAATGTTAATAATATTCTCAGGCAGTTCTCCAAGTGGAGTATCAAGGGAAAATCCGTAGTGGTCAGCAAGACCAATCATATAGGCTTCAGCAATAGTGTTGCCCTCCATAGCCCAGCCACTTCCCTTTAAGCCACCTTGACGAATGGACTTTTCTGCATCAGGGATAATTAGGTCAGGGTCAATTTGCAAAAATACACCAATACCAGTACACTTTGGACAAGCACCAAAGGGATTGTTAAATGAAAACATTCTTGGTGTAATTTCATCAACAGAAAAACCGTGGTCAGGACAGGCATAGTTCTGACTGTAGGTAATTTCCTCACCATCCACAATGCCTATTATTGCTATTCCCTTTGCCTGTTTTGTTGCAGTTTCAAGGGAGTCTGCAAGTCTGCTACGGATACTCTCCTTAACAACAAGTCGGTCAACCACAATTTCAATATTATGCTTTTTATTTTTTTCAAGAGATATTTCTTCAGAAAGGTCATATACATTTCCGTCAACTCTTACACGGACAAAGCCACTTTTTCTCGCCTGTTCAAAAACCTTTTGGTGCATACCCTTTTTACCACGGACAACAGGAGCAAGAACCTGGAACTTTGTACCCTCACCAAGCTCCATAACAGAATCAACAATTTGGTCGATAGTTTGCTGTTCTATCTTTTTACCACAAACAGGACAATGTGGCACACCAATTCTTGCATACAGCAGTCTTAGGTAATCGTAAATTTCTGTAACTGTACCAACGGTGGAACGGGGATTCTTTGAGGTGGTTTTTTGGTCGATTGAAATTGACGGAGAAAGTCCCTCAATGGACTGAACATCTGGCTTTTCCATTTGACCGATAAACATTCTTGCATAGGAGGAAAGGCTCTCCATATACCTTCGTTGTCCCTCTGCATAGATTGTATCAAAGGCAAGGGAGCTTTTACCACTTCCGGAAAGTCCTGTTATAACAACCAGCTTATCTCTTGGAATTGTTACATCAACCTTTTTTAGATTATGCTCATTTGCGCCCTTAACTATAATTTTATCAAGACTCATACAAATTTTCCTATTTCCTTCAGATTTACATTATAAAGTCAAACAGAGGCAGGACTATCCTGCCTCCTTTTTTATTCTTCTACTTCCTCAACAGGATATACAAATGTACCATCCATTACAGCCTTAAAGTCATCACCTGACATTTTTTCGTACTTCATTAGGTACTTTGCAACCTCGTGGAGTTTATCCATATTATTTTTAAGGATTTCCTCTGTTTTCTTATAAGCATTTGTAATGATTGAATAAACCTCATCATCAATAGCAGATGCTGTCTTTTCAGAATAATCCTTAACCTGTCCCATATCTCTGCCAATAAATACTTCCTGGTCGCCTCCGCCGTATAGAATTGGACCAAGCTTATCGCTCATACCATACTTAGTAACCATTTTCTTAGCAGTATTTGTAGCCTTTTCAATATCATTACTTGCACCTGTAGAGATGTCACCCATAATAAGTGCCTCTGCAACTCTACCACCAAGGCATACAATAATATCTTCAAGCATTTCTTTTTTACTGTTATAGGACTTATCCTCTGATGGTAATGGCATTGTGTAGCCACCTGCCATACCTCTTGGAATAATGGAAATCTCGTGAACAGGGTCCTGAGTTTCACACTCATTAAAGGCAATAGCGTGACCTGCTTCGTGGTATGCTGTAAGTTTCTTTTCCTTTTCAGACATAACCTTTGACTTCTTTTCTGTACCAACAACAACCTTAATTGTTGCCTCCTGAATCTGCTCCATTGTAATTGCCTTAAGATTCTTTCTTGCAGCAAGGAGAGCAGCCTCGTTCAGTAGGTTTTCAAGGTCTGCACCTGTAAAACCTGCTGTTGTTTTGGCAATATTCTTTAGGTTAACATCAGGAGCAAGTGGTTTTTTCCTTGCGTGAACCTTAAGAATAGCCTCACGACCTGTAATATCAGGATAAGAAACAACAACCTGTCTGTCAAAACGACCTGGTCGCATAAGTGCAGGGTCAAGAACATCTGGTCTATTGGTTGCAGCAATTAGGATAACACCGTCATTTGCACCAAAACCGTCCATCTCAACAAGGAGCTGGTTCAAAGTCTGTTCTCTTTCATCGTGACCGCCACCAAGTCCTGTACCTCTTTGGCGACCAACTGCGTCAATTTCATCAATGAAGATGATACAAGGGGAGTTCTTCTTTGCTGTTTGGAACAAATCTCTAACTCTTGAAGCACCTACACCAACAAACATTTCTACAAAGTCTGAACCAGAAATTGAGAAGAATGGCACTCCTGCTTCACCAGAAACAGCTCTTGCAAGAAGAGTTTTACCAGTACCCGGAGGGCCTACAAGTAGCACACCCTTTGGTATTCTTGCACCTAAAGAAGTGAATTTACCTGGGTTTTTAAGGAACTCAACAATTTCTTCAAGTTCTTCCTTTTCCTCGTCTGCACCTGCAACATCATCAAAGGTGGTTTTACGCTTTTCGTCATTCTCATTTTTGAATTTGGCTTTGCCGAACTGCATTTCTTTGCCACCCATTCCGCCCATTTTACGGAATACGAACACCCATACAACAATAATAAGAATCATAAGAATAGCCGTTGGCAGAATACTCATAAGCAAAGAATTGTCTTTTGCTCTTGCAATATCATATTCCATTGGTTCTTTTGGATTTTCCTTGTTGTACTCATCAATGTACTGGTCAACCTTTTCAATGAAAAGTGAGGTTGAGGCAAGCTTGTAGGTCATAGTACTTTTCTTATCCACCTTTTCAACAAGCTCCATTTTTATTTCGCCTGTACCGTCATTGACAGTAAAGCTTTTTACATTGTGATTTTGGAACTGATAGATTACATCGCTATATGTGTTTGTAGAGCTTGGTGAAGAACTAAACATATAGAATACACCAATCAGCACAAGAACAGGAATAGCAATATAAAGCAGTTTTATAAGATTGCCCTTATTTTTCATATTATTCTCCTTATCTCTTTCTGAATTTTATATTATTAAAAATCATTCATAAACTGATTCTTTCAGAACACCTATGTATGGCAAATTCCTGTAATATTCATCATAGTCAAGGCCAAATCCAACCACAAATAGGTCATCAATAACCTTGCCACTGTATTTTACAGGCACTTGTTTTTTTCTTCTTGATGGCTTATCAAGAAGCGTTGCAATTTCAACAGAATTACATCCCTTTAGCTTGATATATTCACTTACAAATGAAAGGGTGTTGCCACTGTCAACAATATCCTCAATAATAAGAACATCCATATCCTTACAATTTTGGGTCATATCGTGGATAATATTCACTCTACCTGTGGACTCAGTTCCACCTAAATAGGAGGAAACTGTCATAAAATCAATAATACAAGGGATTTCAATGTACTTCATAAGCTCTGCCATAAAGTTAATGCTACCCTTTAAAAGTCCAAGTAAAAACAGTTTTTTGCCCTTATAGTCTTTGTTGATTTTGTCTGCAATATCCATTGTTATTGCAGTTATTTCTTCTTGAGAGAGCAAAACCTCTTTAATATCCTTATTCATTATTTCTTCCCCTTATTTCTCTTGTAACTATTTTAACACATTCCTTGTCGTCTTTCTTAACTGATGCCTTTTCTGAAATTGCTATACCTTCTATCCAAAAAACCTCGTTATCAGAGGCAAGTACAAGAAGGCTATCCCTTTTTTCCTCTGGAATTTTCATTTCATTCATCAGCTTTTTAAGACTTTTTGTTACCCCTCTATGATTAAGCCTTATGGTATCCCCTGCAAGGCGATTTCTAAGCCTAAGATTTGGAGTTATTATACCACTACTTACATAATTAAGGGAAGTGTATTCGGAAAATTTTCTCTTAATTTTCACATTTTCAAAGGAAATTTCCCTATCCTTATATACATATGACTTATTTTGTTCAACCTCTGTTGAATAAAAGTCGTTATTTTCATATGGAGCTATTCTGAAAATTCCCTGCTTATTTACAGCAGTAAGATTATTTTTCAGATTGATTTTTCCACCATTTTGTATTATGCCAAGAACCTCATCAATATGCTTTCTGGTATAGGAAGAAAAATTGTTTTCAACAAAAAGGTGTGCTATTGCCTGTCTTAGAATAACAGGATTAGCCTCGTTTAGCTTGTTTGTAAGGTAGCCATCCTTACCTTTGGCAATTCTTAGTAAAAGCACAGCACTTTTTTCAAGATATTCAGAAATTTCACTTAGGGTATTATTCATATTCAGAACAGTATGCTGAACTGATGGGTTAATTTCCTTTAGAACTGGCATAACCTTGTGGCGAATCTTGTTTCTTGTATATTCATCCGTAAGATTTGTGCTATCTGTAACATATATAAGATTATACGCCTTGCAGTAATCCTCAATTTCCTGCCTTGTTGAGTAAATCAGTGGTCTAATAATATTACCTCTGATTTTAGGTATGCCAGAAAGACCTTTTAGAGATGCTCCCCTTGTAAGGTTGTAGATTACTGTTTCAGCATTGTCATCTGCATTATGTGCTGTGGCAATCTTGGCATTGTATTTTTCTGATAGAGAATTAAAGAATTTATACCTTACATTTCTACCACATTCCTCGTGGCTTAGCTTTTGCTCTTTTGAAAGAGCATCCACATCTGCCTCTTTAACGAAAATCTCAATGTCATTCTGCCTGCAAAGCTCCATACAGAACTTCATATCCTTGTCAGACTCCTTACCACGGAGATGATGATTGATATGACAAGCCATAAGCTTTAAATTATATTTTTTACATAGTGTACTGAAATTATGGAGTAAGCACACGGAGTCTGCCCCACCAGACAGGGCAACGATTACTGTATCTCCAAAATCCACCATACTATGCTTTAATAGTGTTTTTTCAATTAGATTATCCATAATTATTTTCTAATGATGAGAATCGCATAAACTCACCCTGCCAATGGAGCTTGACCACATTAGTTTCGCCGTGACGGTTCTTTGCAACCATACATTCGGCTGAATTAAGGTCAACATTTGCCCCTGCATCCTCCCCACTTTTATCGGCATAATAACCCTCTCTGTAGAGGAAAAGAACTATGTCTGCGTCCTGCTCAATAGAACCTGAATCTCTAAGGTCAGAAAGCATAGGCTTGTGGTCGGGTCGCTGTTCACTTGCACGAGAAAGCTGAGAAAGACAAATTACAGGAACATTAAGGTCCTTTGCCATAATCTTTAGGTTTCTTGTAATCTCACCAATTTCATTAACTCTGCTGTTTATTACCTTTGCTGAATTCATAAGCTGTAAATAGTCAATAACTACCAAATCTACATTCTTCAGTCTTCTAAGCTTAGCCTTCATTTCAGGCACTGTAATATTTGAAGTTTCGTCAAGATAAATTTCTGACTTACTAAGAACATCACTTGCAGAAATTATCCTTGTCCACTCCTCGTCAGTTAGCTTACCTGTTCTCAGCTTTACACCACCAACCATAGCCTCAACAGAAAGAAGTCGTGATGCAAGCTGTTCCTTTGTCATTTCCAAAGAGAAGAATGCAACCCTCTTTTTGCTATGGACAGCAACACTTCTTGCAATATTCAAAGCAAAGGAGGTTTTACCCATACCAGGACGAGCTGCAAGAAGAATAAGGTCAGAACGGTTAAGTCCCGTGATTACCCTATCAAGGTCAGAAATACCTGTTGATGTTGGCTTAAAGTTCTCATCCTTACTGCTTAGCTTTTCAAGTCTGTCAAAGGTTTGAAAGATAACTCTATCAATTCTTTCAAGGCCGTCAACAGCCTTTCCCTGACGAATATCAAAAATCTTCTGCTCTGCTGAATCAATGAGTCTGTCAGGGGGAACTTCCCCAGCATTTGCCAAGTCAATTATATCTCTTGACGCTGTAATGAGCTGACGAACGCTGTACTTATCCCTAATGAGCTTTGCGTGTTCCTCCACATTTGAAACAGAGGGACAGGCATTAACAAGGTCATAAATATAGGTTTTGCCTGTTGTTTCGTCAAAGTCTTTTTCTGCCCTTAATGACTCAATAAGGGTAACTGAGTCTATGGCTCGTGACTCTGTGAAAAGCTCCAGCATTTTGCCATAGATAACCTTATGGGTAAGTATATAAAAATAATCAGGATTTGGGATAATCTCCATTACCCTGTCAAGACAACTTGGCTCCATAATGAGAGCGCCCAAAACAGACTGCTCTGCCTCGGGGCTGTAGGGCATATTCAAAGCGTCAGAGCCTGTCATACCAAAGTCTGCCATAATTTCACCTTATGCTTCAGAAACCTGTACCTTAATGTTGGCAACAATGCCATTGTATAGCTTTACTGTGGCGTTGTATGTGCCAAAAGCCTTGATTTCTGTTGCAAGAGTAACCTTTCTCTTATCTACTACAATGTTGTACTGATTTTTAATTTCCTGTGCTACTTCTTTGGCTGTTACTGAACCAAAAAGTCTGCCATTTGTACCAGCCTTTGCAGTCATTTTGAAAACCTGACCTTCAAGCTTTTCCTTTTGTGCAGTAGCTTGTTTAATCTGTGTATCAATCTTAAACTGTTTTGAGCTTTCTGCATTTTTAAGCTCATTCATAGCCTTATTATCAGCAGGAGCAGCTAAATCCCTTGGAAAAAGGAAGTTACGAGCGTAACCGTCAGATGCCTCTACTAACTGTCCCTTTTTACCTAAACTCTTTACATCTTGCTTTAAAATTACCTTCACTGTATTTTACCATCCTGTCTTAATTTTTTAATTGTGGAAAGGAGCAATTTCTCTGCATCCTCAACACTTATATTCTTTATTTGGGAAGCAGCCATTGTCAAATGGCCACCACCACCCATTTCTTCCATTATAATTTGGACATTTGTTTTTCCATAACTTCTTGCAGTTATGCCTGTTAAGTCATCACTTATTTTAAACACAACAAATGATGCCTTAACACCCTCTATGCCCAAAAGCTCATCTGCTGCTTGAGAAGAAACCACTCTATTGTTAGATATAATCTTATCCTCTGTAGCAACAGCTATATTGTCAATTATCCTTGCCCCTGTGATGATTGAGGATTTATTCCTATAATCTTCAACATCTCCGGCAAACATCCTTTTTACCTTAATTGTATCTGCGCCTTTTCTTTTTAGATAGGCAGCAGCCTCAAAGGTTCTTGAACCTGTTTTCATAACAAAATTCTTTGTGTCAAGCATAATGCCAGAAAGCAACGCTCCAGCCTCAAAGGAACTTAGGTAATCATCACCCATATAACTGATAAGCTCTGACACCATTTCACAGGTTGAGGACGCTGTAGGCTCGTGGAAAAATATTAGTGCATCCTTAATGAAGTTTACCATCTTCCTATGGTGGTCAATTATAATAACCTTTTTGCACTTCTCATATATTTCCTTATTTTCAATAAATGTGCTGATATGAGTATCAACAATAATTAAAAGTGTATTAGACTTAATCTTTTTAATGGCATCCTCTGGGGAAATAATGACATTTTCAAAGCCACTTTTCTTTGCCTTGTCAATGAGGATTTTCGCATTACTTGTCTGCTCATTACAGGCGATATACACTTCCTTTGAAAGTGACTTTGAGATTGTGCTATAAAGACCAATGGCAGCACCAACGCAGTCGAAGTCGCTGAAGTTGTGTCCCATAAGGATAACATTATCGGCAAGTTTTATTTCCGTCTTGATGTTGTTAGCAAATGTTCTTGTTCGCACCTTGCTACGCTTTTCAACACCACCAGAAACACCACCGTAAAATTCGTAGTCATCCTTTACAGCAATAGCAACCTGGTCGCCGCCTCTGCCAAGTGCCATATCAAGTGCCTTTCTTGCAGAAAGCTCACTTTCACGCAAGCTGTCCTTACCTCTGCCAACGCCTATTGAGGCAGTTGCATATTTATCTTCAAAACGAATTGAACGGATTTCCTCAAGAATACTGAACTTACCCTCGGTGATTTTTCTCACTGCACTTTCTTCAAATACAAGAATATATCTTGTAGGAGAAAGCTTACAACACATAGCACCAAAGTCACTTGCCCACTTCTGAATTACCTTTTCAAAAGCAACAATAAATTCACTTTGTGCCTCACCATCAGAGTCTGTATCAAAGTCCTCTGCATTGTCAAAAACTACAATAGCAACAGAACCCTTTCTATTGTTAAACTCGGTTTCAATATTCTTATAGTAGGTATCGTCTATGTAGTAAAGGATTGTAGCCTCTTTGGCAACATTACCATAAATTCTGTAGAACTTATCGTCAATCTTGATTTTCACAGGCTTTGAATCTATAAAGTCAGAAAGTCGGCGATTACCAATAAAATGCCCTACCTTGTTACCATAGGGTTCTCTGCCCTTTGTAAGATTTGTTACAAAGCTACTGTTGCACCACACAATATCATCGTGAGTTCCAACTACCACTACAGGGAAACTGAAATTTTCAAGATAAGTGTGGTCAATGTTTTCAGTTTTCTTAACAGAGCTTTTAACTATCCTCTTAACATAATTGCTGAACCTTATATTCATAACAATTACAAGTATAAGGGCAAGAGTGGAGACACAAAATTCTGCAATAGAAAGATAGGGATTATATCTGACTGAAATAAAGGACATTGCATACATAAGTACTGCAAAAATCAGAAATATAGGAGTCAGAGTCCAATTCTTCTTATTCATAAAGTGCCTCCTTTCTCAAAATTTATAGTAAATTATACTTCCATAAGAATTGGTAGAATCATAGGACTTCTACCTGTTTTTCCGTAAATAATTCTTGAAACATCGTCTTTAATTCTGTTCTTAATAACTCCCCATTCGTGAACATTTCTTTCACAACAGTCATCAAGAACCTTGAGAGCAGTACCCTTAATATCAGCCATAAGCTGTTCACTTTCTCTCACATATACAAAACCTCTTGAAACAATGTCCGGACCAGAAATTACATGACCGTCATATACATCAAGGGAGGCAACAATAATAATAAGTCCATCTTGAGCAAGATGCTTTCTGTCACGAAGAACAATGCTTCCAACATCACCAACACCAAAGCCGTCAACAAATATCTTACCTGCCTGAACCTTTGGTAGTTCCTTCATATATGCCTCGTTTATTTCAAGTGTTGTACCAATATCTGCTATAAATGTGTTTTTCTTGTCAATGCCAAGTGACACAGCAATATCCTGAGCCTTTCTAAGGTGCTTTTGTTCACCGTGTACAGGAATAAAGTACTTTGGCTTAACAAGGCTCATTAAAATTTTCAGTTCCTCTGCACAGGCGTGACCTGAAACATGAACCTCATACATTGACTCATATACAACCTTACATCCCTTTTTGAGAAGCTCATCAACAACATTACCAACTGACCTCTCATTACCTGGAATTGGGTTTGCAGAAATGATAATAAAGTCACCTGTGCCAACAGTAATTTTTCTATGGTCAGAAAATGCCATTCTTGAAAGAGCTGACATTGGTTCGCCCTGTGAGCCTGTTGTTACAAGTACAATCTGCTCAGGGGAATACTGTGGGATTTGGTCAATATCAATAATAATATTCTCAGGAATTTCAAGGTAGCCAAGGTCGGAGGCAACCTTCATATAGTTAATCATACTTCTGCCTGAGAAGGCAACCTTTCTGCCGAACTTCTTTGCACAGTTAATAATCTGCTGTACCCTGTTGACATTACTTGCAAAGGTTGCAATAATAATTCTTTCCTTTTCAGCCTTTTGGAACAGACTTTTAAAGCTATCATAAACAGTATGCTCTGTTGGGGTATATCCCTCTCTTGAAGCATTGGTTGAGTCTGTCATAAGTGCAAGTACACCCTCATCGCCAAGACGGGCAAAACGGCTTAAATCAATCATACCACCAGAAATTGGTGTACAGTCTATTTTAAAGTCACCTGTATGAACTATTGTACCAGCAGGTGTGTGGAGGGCAATACCGATAGCGTCAGGAATTGAGTGATTCACATGGATAAATTCAGCAGTTGTGTTGCCAATTTTAACACTCTCCCCTGCTCTGACTGTAATAAGCTCTGTCTGCTTTAGCAGAGAGTGTTCCTTTAGCTTATTGCCCACAAGGCCAAGGGTTAAAGGTGTGCCGTAAATTGGCACAGACATATCCTTGAGAAGATATGGAAGTCCACCAATATGGTCCTCGTGACCGTGGGTAAGAAGAATTGCCTTTACCTTATCCTGATTTTGAATAAGGTAGGAAAAATCAGGAATAACAAGGTCAACACCAAGCATTTCTCCATCAGGAAAGGCCATACCACAGTCAATTACTATAATTTCGTCATTACATTCAAAAAGAGTAATATTCTTGCCGATTTCATTAAGTCCACCAAGAAAAGAAACCTTAACAGATGGCTTAGTTTTACTCTCAAAAACAAAGTCAGGCTTTCTCTTTCCCTTATTATTTATTTTGTTGCTATTGCGTTTGCTGTAGCTGTTAAACTGTTTCTTGGTGTTACGGTTGTTACTGTTGTTAGTGTAGTTCCTTTTACCGTTGTAACTATTCCTATTGTTTTTACTAAAATTGCTTTTTTTGTTTCTATTATCAAAGCTCACAAATCTACCTCCATTAAAAAAATTTACATATTTAAGATTTATGTATTTAAAGTGATGCTACTTAATTTCCGAGCAAGTATGCATCCACATAGGTTTACCTATATATACCTTTATATCATACTATTATTTTAACTAAAAGTCAAATGAATTGAACTATAATTATTCCCTGTAAAATATTATTAGCACAATAATCCTATATTAACCAAATAAATATAATGTTGAAATATTTTTAAAGTTATGTTAACATAACCTTGAAAAGAGGTTTATTATGAAAAGTGTAGAAATTTTTACTGACGGAGCCTGTTCAGGCAATCCAGGACCTGGTGGCTATGGTGCTGTTCTTAGATACAAGGGAACAGAAAAGGAAATTAGTGGTGGCGACAGCAACACTACCAACAACAGAATGGAGCTTATGGCTGTTATTGAGGCACTTAAACTACTGAAGGAGCCTTGTGAGGTTCAGCTTTATTCAGACTCTCAATATGTTTGTAACGCATTTAATCAAGGTTGGGTTGAAAAATGGAAGGCTAAAAACTGGATGAGAACCAAAAGTGAGCCTGTAAAAAATCCAGACCTTTGGAAGGAGCTTTATGCCCTATGTGAAATTCACAAGGTAACATTCAACTGGGTTAAAGGCCACGCAGGACATCCTGAAAATGAGAGATGCGACAGACTTGCTGTAGAATATTATCAAAGATTTTTATAAAAGACGAAAGGGACTATGGTGGCAAACCATAGTCCCTTTCCTTATACACTCAAGGTATAAATAAATAGAAGGTAAAAACAAAAACTTGAGTGGAATTATTTTTCTTTTAATAGCTTGTTCAGTTCTTCCATAAAGGTGTTTATATCTTTGAACTGACGATAAACTGAGGCAAAACGCACATAGGCAACCTCGTCAATATCCTTTAATCTTTCCATTGTAAGCTCACCAATGGACTGTGAGGTTACTTCTCGGTCAAGCGAGCTTTGAAGTGAGCCTTCAATTCCGTCAACAACAGCCTCAATCTGCTCAAGGGAAACAGGTCGCTTTTCACAGGCACGGAGTATTCCACCTGTCAGCTTGTTTCTATCAAAAACTTCACGGGACTTGTCCCTTTTTACGACAATAATTGGCACAGATTCAATAACCTCGTGGGTTGTAAACCTCTTGTGACAACCTATGCACTCTCTTCTTCTGCGTATTCTCTCGCCATCATCAGCAGGTCTGGAATCAATAACCTTGCTTTCTTCAAAACCACAATACGGACACTTCAACACTAACACCCCAAAAACTGTAATAATTTTCTTTAAGATAATTATAACACAAGATATGAACTATACAAGTTAAGATTTCATTACAATATGGTTAAATTATTTTAATCAAGATTTCCAAATTTCCCAGTATTTATGGGGTTTTTATTCAATATAGTTATTACAAATTTGTTTTATTTTAATTTTCCTACAAAGAATTACATAGTGTTTTGTTTGCAAAAAGGAACAATGGATTATTCCTATTTATTTATTCATCTTTTTTTTCAATAGATTCTCGCCAATCCTTTAGATGCTCTGAAAGCTTTTTATCGGAATGAAATGGCAAGAAAAAGACATATTTCTTCTTAACACTATTCTGATAACGGCGTATATGCTCTTTAATTTCTTCAAACTTAATAGTAATCTGGTTATCCTCTGCGTATCTTTTCAGCAGAATTATTATTTTTGAGGAATGTACAACATCAATAATAAAAAAGCCAAAGAATAATCCTATAAAGAATGAAAAGGCAAGGTTATTACTTAACCAATTAAGGGTGTTAAGAATGTGAGGATGTATGAGAAAATAGTAAATGCCCCCAAGAACAGCCCATATAAGAGAAAACTTTGGGCAAATTATACCTCGTATGTTCCCCCACTCATTTGAATAATCCCAAAGGCGAACCTTTATTGTTTTAAGTATCACTATTCCTGCAATATATTCAACTGCAGTCATACATACTGCCATTGTAAGAAACATTACGGCTTTGTTTAAATATGTATTTTCTATCAGTTCAAGATTTTCAAGGGAAGCTATGAGGTACATAATACATAGTCCACAACCATAAATAGGAAGATATGGACCTGTGCAGAAACCCGGGTTTATCCATTTTCGCTCCGGGTTTGCAGAAGAAATAAACTTTCTGAATAATACTTCTATTCCCCACCCGATAATAGAACCCATAAAAAATAAAAAGGCAAGTATTAAAGGTAAATTCATAATTATCACCCCTAAATTTGTGTAATGATTAAAATTTTTCAAATGTAATAAAAACCACCCATCATTGACAGGTGGTTTTGGCGTTCCCGAGGTGATTCGAACACCCGACCTATCGCTTAGGAGGCGATCGCTCTATCCAGCTGAGCTACGGAAACAGACATAATTTATTTTTAAATAAAAAGCACCCACAAAAATTTGCAGGTGCTTTGGCGGAGGACAAGGGATTTGAACCCTCGCGCCGGTTACCCGACCTACTCCCTTAGCAGGGGAGCCTCTTCACCACTTGAGTAA
>JBGUUL010000021.1:0-76223 GCA_045133515.1 Ruminococcus sp. | reverse complement strand
TGCCACCGCTGTAGCAAGACAAAGAAACAGCTTTAGGAATATTCCACCAAAATATTTTTTGGTAAAGGAATAGACAGTAAGAGAGGTGATAAATCCAAGACCTGAAAATTCAACAAAGTGGGCAAATTTTCTTACAATATGTTGGGAAAGTTCAAAAGGAAAAATGTAGTTCAGTAATCCAAGTACTTCACCAGATTCCTCTGCACTTTCTACAGCTGGAGATAATGAATGAACAAAAATAAAGGCTATTACTGCAACATTGAGAATTGACAGTATAGCACTAACAATATGTTCTTTCTTAAATTTTTTATTTGTCATACTTAACCTCAATACTTTTTATCTCTTATAATTCTACAATCTTTTTATAATAAAGTCAATTAGAAGCAACATAAAAAGGCTTAGCAAATAGCCAAGCCTTTTTGTATCATTTTACTTTTTGTATGCCAAAACCTTACGCATATATTTTGCAATATCTGTGTTATCTATGACTTTTTTCTTGCAAAGGTCAGCTGAATTTGCTCCGTCTGCCATAAGTAGCACATTGGTATTTGTATGCTCACCATCTGAAGTAAAGCAACTATCGTTGATTTTATCAGGAGTTGGGTTCTCTGGTAGCTTAACACCACCTGTTTCGTGGTCAGCAGTTACAATTACAAGAGTTCCAGGATGACTTTCTGCCCAATTCATAACATAATCAACACTTTGGTCGAAGGCCTGAACCTGCTTTATTGTATCAGCCATATCTCCTTCTGATGCAGAAACATCAATATTGCTACCCTCAACCATTAGGAAAAACCCATTGTCATTCTCAAGTAGTTCAAGAGCCTTTGCAGTTTGTGTTGTAAGGGTTGGCTTTAGCTCAACATTTTTCATATTGTCATAGGCGAATAAGCCAAGGACTTTTTCGTCCTTGTTAGTAAGGTCTTGTAGTTCCTCGCCTGTGCTAACATATTTGTAGCCATTCTCCTTTGCGTTTTCTTCAACAGAAGGAGTATAGTACTGTGAGCCACCACCAAGCATTACATTTACACCTGATTTAATCATTTCGTTAAGGATTGCCCTATAAGCACCTCTGAAATCATTGTGAGCCACCATACCGGCAGGAGTTGCGTGGCAAACATAGTGACGGTCAACAACACCTGTTTTCATACCTAACTTTTGGCAATATTCAGTAATGGTTTCAAGCTTATTTCCGTCCTTGTCAACACCGATGTAACCGTTATAGGTTTTTACCCCTGTGCTAATGGCTGTAGCTGAAGCTGCACTATCTGTAAACTCTGCCTCACCCTCTGTTACTGACTGTGAATAGGTTGTAACATGAGTTTTATGCTTTAAGCCACTCATAACCAGCTTATCACCCTTAACTACCTCTGTAGCCTTAATGGTATTTTCACCCATACCGTCACCAATCATAAGGATAATGTTGTTTACATTTTCCTTTTCATCAAGGTTATACACCTTGTAATCTGCCCATTTAAGGACATCGGTTTCAAGAACCTGTGGTTCAGTAGTTTTAGTTTCCTCTGTAGTCTTTTCTGTTGAACAGGCCGTTACACTCAAAAGCATAAAAACTGTAAGGATAACAGCAAGTAATTTTTTCATAATTATTTCCTCTTTTCTTTTTTCTACTCTCCATTTTATATCAAAAAGAAAAATAATACAATAAGGAATTTAGCCAAAATTTCATTTTTTCTTAACAAACAATTAACATATATATAAAAGTCATATAGATTTCTGCCTATAGCTGAGAAATTTCAGCATTTTAATTTTATTTTTTGGTTGTAAAAACATTTTAAATAATATATAATATCTAAGTAAATATAAATGAACGGAGAAAATTATGGAATCTTTTATCAGTATGTTAAATGACACACTACATATAAATGGACAGCTATTCTGCTTTATTATCTCCATGTTCCCTATTTTGGAATTAAGAGGTGGACTTATTGCAGCTGCACTTTGTAATGTACCAATGTGGCAGGCTATCCCAATTTGTATTGCAGGTAACTTTTTGCCAATACCATTCCTTGTGCTATTCATAGAGAGAATTCTTAAGTTTTTAAGAAAAACCAACTGCAAGCCTGTTATTAAGTTTGTTGATTTTCTTGAAAATAAGGCTAATAAGAGTGCACCGAAAATTATGAAGTACAAAACCTTTGGTCTTACTGTTTTTATTGGTATTCCTTTACCTGTAACCGGCGCTTGGACAGGAGGACTTGTTGCAGGTCTGTTTAACTTCAATATGAAACAAACTATGATTGCAACTTCCCTTGGACTTTGTATGTCAGCAACAATTATGACAATAATCACCTATGGTATTCCTTACCTTGCAAGGGTTCTGGGACTTTCTTTCTGGACAGTTGTAGGAATAATTTGCGCAATCGCTGTTTTAGTTATTGCCACTGTGGTTATTATAAAGAAGCTTACAAAGAAAAGGAAATTAAAATAAAATTTGGGGCAGGTATCTGCCCTTTTTATTTAGGGATAAATTATGAAATATGATGTTATTGTAATTGGTGGTGGAGCTTCAGGACTACTTGCAAGTATTGAAGCAAAAAAACATTTTAATAAAGTTGCCATAATTGAAAAAGAACAGCGACTTGGTAGGAAAATCCTTGCAACAGGCAACGGAAAATGCAATATGACAAATACTAATGCCCAAATGAAGAACTACAGGGGTTCTTTCAGCTTTGCTGTTAAGGAGCTTTTCAGAGAATACTCACCAGAGTTTATTATAAACTATTTTAAAAGTCTTGGACTATACTCCTTTGCTGATTCCTGTGGCAGAGTTTATCCAAAGTGCAAACAAGCGTCTGCTGTCCTTGATATTCTTAGGAACAAGTTACAGATGATGGATATTGAGGAGAAATTAGGCTACTGTGTGAAAGGTATTGAAATTTCAGATGGCTTTACTGTCACTACTGACAATGGCAAGTTTTCCTGTGACAAGCTGATAATTGCAACAGGAGGAAAAAGCAGTCCAAAGCTTGGTAGTGACGGTAGTATGTTCAAGATTATTACGGAAAATATCGGTCATACTGTTACAAAGCTCCGTCCTGCCCTCTGCCCTATAAATGTAAAGTCAGACATTATTAAAAGTCTGAAAGGTGTAAGGGCAGATGGCGTTGTTTCTGTCCTGAAAAAAGGTAAAGTAGTTAAAAGTGAAATGGGTGAAATTCAGTTTACAGAAAACAGTATTTCTGGTATTTGCGCCTTTAATCTTAGTGGCCTTGATTATGACAAAGTTAGAATTAGTCTTATGGCTGAAAGTGACAAATCCGAAATTGAAAGTGTCCTCTATGAAAGAAGAAAGCTATTTAAAGATAACCGAATTGAGGACTTTTTCCTCGGTATGTTTAACAACAAGCTGTCTGTAGCTCTACTTAAAGCAGGAAAAATGGGTTCATTCAACAGGCGATGCTGTGACATAAGTAATAAAGAAATAGAAAAACTTGCATATTTAATAAATCATTTTGAGTTTGAAACAACAGGCAACAATGACTACGGAAAAAGTCAAGTAACAAGAGGTGGTGTTATTGCAAGTGAAATAAACAGCACCACAATGGAAAGCCTGTTTATACCTAATTTGTATTTTTGTGGCGAGGTAATTGATATTGACGGAGAATGTGGTGGCTACAACCTACAATTTGCATTTGCATCAGGAATAAAGGCAGGACAGCTATTATGATAAGAATAAATAATCTATACCTATCACCTGACTATAACAATGATGATATTGTTAAAAAGGTCACTAAGGAATTAAACTGTAACAGGAGTGCTATTAAGGAAATAAGCCTTTTCAAACTATCCATTGACGCAAGAAAGAAAAATGATGTTCACTTTCTGGCTACAGTTGATGTGGTAGCTGAAAATGAAAATCAAGTGCTAAAGAGAACAAAGAGTAAAAAGGTTACGGAAGTTAAGCCATTTTCCTATGAACAACCAATTTGCAAGGGCAACAGCAGTCACACAGTTGTGGTTGGTGCAGGACCTTGTGGACTATTTGCATCACTAATTTTGGCAAGAAGTGGTATGAAGGTTACCCTCATTGAAAGAGGAAAATCCGTTAAGGAAAGAACAGCTGATGTTGAGAGCTTTTGGAATGGTAGTCCACTAAAAAACAATTCAAATGTGCAGTTTGGTGAGGGTGGTGCCGGTGCATTTTCTGACGGAAAGCTGACAACAGGAACTAAAGATAAAAGGGTACGAAAGGTTTTTGAGGAATTTGTCCTACACGGAGCACCAGAGGAAATTTTATACAATGCAAAACCACACATTGGCACAGACAAACTAAAGCCAACTATAGAGGCTATTAGAGAAGAAATTATAAACCTTGGTGGTGAGGTGCTATTTGAAACCTGTCTTACTGACATAAAAATAGTTGACAACAGAGTTAAAGCTGTTGTTGTTAATTCCGATAAGGAAATATTATGTGACAATGTAATACTTGCCATTGGACATTCTGCAAGGGACACCTTTAAGATGTTATATAACAAGGGACTTTCTCTTGAGGCCAAACCCTTTGCAGTTGGAGCGAGAATTGAACATCTTAGAGAAAATATTGACAAAGCACAATACGGTGATTTTTATAAATGTAAAAACCTTGGGGCATCCACCTACAAGCTTAATACCCACCTTGAAAATGGCAGAGGTGTTTACACATTTTGTATGTGTCCTGGTGGAGTGGTTGTTCCTGCTCAAAGTGAGGAAAACACCGTAGTTACAAACGGAATGAGCTACTTTGCCAGAAATGAGATAAACTCAAATTCTGCACTACTTGTTGGCGTCAAACCAGATGATTTTGGTGATGAAGTTCTATCTGGAATGTACTTCCAACAGGAAATTGAGAGGAAGGCATTTGTTGCAGGTGGCGAGGATTACTCTGCTCCTGTTCAGACTGTAGGTGACTTTTTAAAGGGTAGAAAAAGCACTGAGCTTGGAAGTGTTACACCGAGCTATCACAGAGGAATTAAGCTTAGTAGCTTAGACGAGGTTCTGCCAAAGTTTATTACAGACTCTATGAAACAGGGTATTGTAGATATGGACAGGCGACTAAAAGGTTTTGCTGATGATGAGGCTGTTCTAACAGGAGTTGAAAGCCGAAGTTCATCCCCTATTCGTATTCTTCGCTCCTCTGATATGGAAGCTCTGGGAATTTCGGGACTTTATCCCTGTGGCGAAGGAGCAGGATATGCAGGTGGCATTGTGTCAGCCGGTGTTGACGGAATCAAATGTGCTGAAAAGATAATTGAAAAGATGAATAAGTAAAAAGGGAGGTTGCCAATAAAAAGGCAACCTCCTAATTTTATACATACACAAATTCACCAAGGTGGATTGAGTATATTATGCAGTTTTCGACCTTATAAGGTGTACACTGTTCCATTGCATCCTTATAGAGTCTTAGCTGTTTACTATAAAGCTCCACAAGTTCTTGTGAAGATTTTACTCTATCGGTTTTGTAGTCAACTACATTTAAACTTCCGTTTTTTAGGTAAGCAAGGTCAACTGACCCCTGCAAGATAATATCAATATCTCTGAATTTTTCTTCTACCTCAAAAGCCTCTGTAGCCTTAATTTTGGTATTAAATCTAAATTCTCTATAGACTTTTTCAGACGAAATTACATCAGCGATAATTTCTGAATTAAGGAGATTTTGTAGCTTTTTATGGTCAAGCACCTTGCTCTGCTTTTCTGAAATATATCCACTCTTAACAAGGCTTTCAATTTCTTCTTCAAGATTTTCTTTGGCTTTTTTAAAGTCAATGTACTGCAAGGTATTATGGACTGCTGTACCACGCTCTGTTGGTGACATAGATTTTTCCGACATAAAGTCAGGTCTTGACAAAACTTTGCTGAACCTCTCTTTTGAGTCCTTGTGACTGATTTCAGAAACTGAAACTTTTAGAGGAATGTTGTTGATACCCTTATTTTTATAGTTGAAGTTAAGTCTGTTCTGAATTATGTTATCAATATAACTATCAGTTAAGAGAATATCCCTTTCAAGAGGTACATCTGTATTATCCTCTGTAGTTGTATATTCTTCTTCAGAATTATCCACACAAATAATATCCCAATCAGGTGCATTATAATCGTAGCTTTCAAAACCTTCAACATCATACTTTTGTCTTAGCTTTTCTCCGTCTTTATGTGCTAAAGCACACATTACAAGCCAATCCGAAAGCTTGGATGCTTCAGAAACCACATAAGGAGAAAAAGCTTTGTTGTTAATGAGCTTTCTGCCGATTTTATTTACATAGCTGTACATCTTCTTGTTGGTGACAACCATATGGAGTTCTTCCCTTGCTCTTGTAAGGGCAACATAGAGAATACGAAGTTCCTCTGACTTTTCGCTATTCCTCATAGCTATTGAGGTGGCAACCCTTGGCAAAGTATTGTACATTACTGAATTGTCAATATCCCTAATTTTAAGAGAAAAACCCAAATCCTTGTGAAGAAGAACATTCTGTGAAGTATCGGTAACGAATTTTCTTCCTGTATTTGCAAGGAAAACGAATGGATATTCAAGTCCCTTACTACCGTGAATACTAAGAACCTGTACTGCATTAAGGTCAGCTGTACTGTTGTCCTTACCTGAGGGTAGGTCGCTACCCTGACTAATGAGGGTATCAATATAATTTACAAATGAGGAAAGTCCCTTTGCACCGTTTGATTCATATGTTGTGGCATAATCCTTTAAAAGTAGGATGTTATTATATGGTAGCTCCGTTTGGAACATACCCTTTAGTATTGCAGGATAGAATGTTTCCTCATAAATCTTGTTAATAAGCTGACCCACAGGCATTATTGCTGAATAGGTACGAAATCGTTCAATATCAGAGAGAAAGTTCTGTGCCTTTTCTGATTTTTCACTATAAGTTTTTAGAGAAAGGTAAATATTCCTGTGCCTGTCATTACTACGAATTTCAGCCATTTCATCAGCTGTAAAGCCATAAAGAGGACCCATTAAAACAGAGAGAAGTGGTATATCCTGTAATGGGTTGTCAATAACCCTTAACAAATCAACAATTATTCTCACTTCCCTGTTTGAAAGGAAGGTATCACTTACTGATGATACGGCAGGAATACCCCACTGCTTTAATCTCTTGCAATAGTCATTAGCATATTTTTTTGTACTGCGCATTATAATTGCAAAGTCCTTAAAGAGAGGCTTACGGATATTTCCCTTATCATTTACAGTCTTTTCAGCCATAATCTTGTGGATTTGCTGTGCTATATGGTCGGATTCAGCCTCCACTTCTGTAACATCAGGACGCATTTCTAAATCAATAAGGCTAAGTGAAATTTTGGTGTCCTCCACCTCATTATAATCTGCACCACACACCAAGGTTTCTTCCTGGTTATACTCAATATCTCCACATTCCTCTGACATAAGCCTTTTGAACATAAAGTTTACGGTATCTGTAACCTGTTTCCTTGACCTAAAGTTCTTTTCAAGAATTATTCTTGACGGATAATTGTCCTTGTTTTCATCATAAAGAGGGTAGCTGTTCTTTCTGCCAATGAAAATATCAGGCATAGCCTGACGGAAGGAATAGATGCTCTGCTTAACATCCCCAACTACAAATAAGTGGTCATCGTCCCCTGAAAGTGCTTTGAAAATAATATCTTGAACTTCATTTGCATCCTGATATTCGTCAACCATAACCTCGTCAAACTTTGATGCTATCTTTTTAGCTTCCTCTGTGTATTCCACAACACCATTTTTTCTACCCTTAACAAGTAGCTTTAGTGTTAGATGCTCAAGGTCACTAAAATCAAGAACATTCTTCTGATTTTTCATTTCCTCAAAAGTGTTACCAAACCTTGTAACAAGGTTAAACATTTCTTTTACTACTGGATATAATTTTTTTATATCCTCAACACATTCCTTTTCACTATCTATAAATAAACCCTTTAGTTTATCAATGATATTTTTAAAATCCTTCCTATTTTCACTAAAGGCATTTTTATCGGGATGGTCCTTATATTTTCTTGGCATTGTTACTGCCTTAAAGCCACTTAAAAGGTTACGGACCAAATCCCAATTCTGATTTTCTACTTCGGTTAAAATCTGTGATAGCTTAGCCACATCAGACTCATAAACAGGTGTTAGTACTTCTGCAAGAAAATCATCTGTATTCTGCAAAATTCCTCTGTTTAGCTCACATATTAGCAAGGCTTGATTTAGGGCATTTATTGAGTACTCAAAAATCACCTTTGCCCATACCGACTGTGAAAGTGGCTTATCAAAGGAATAATACTGTAGCTTTTCTTCAAGCCACTGATGTGGAAATGGGTGGGAACGGAGAAATTCATACAGGGAGAAAATCACCTTTTCAATGTTTGAGTCATTTTTATTTCCTGAAAAGGATTCAACAAGGTTTATAAAATTCTCTTTATCATCTCTTTCATATTGCTTATCAAGAACCTCTTTGACAGCTTGGTTTTTGATAATTTCAAGTTCCCCTTCCTCTGCAATACGGAAGTCTTTGCTTACACCTAAAATGTAAAAATACTCCCTTACAAGGTCACTACAAAAGGAATGAATTGTGGAAATATGAGCGTTGTTAAGCTTTAGCTTTTGGCGTCTTAGGTGTGTATTATATGGGTCAGCCTTTATAAGCTCACTTAATCTTTTGTTAACACGCTCCTTCATTTCAGCTGCTGCTAATTTTGTATATGTAACGATTAACATTCTGTCAGCAGGAGTTGGATTATTTTCATTTGTAATTCTGCTAATAACTCTTTCAACAAGGACAGCAGTTTTGCCACTACCTGCTGAGGCAGAAACAAGGACACTTCCTCCCACAGAATTTATTGCATTTTTTTGATTTTGCGTCCAGCTTGGCATTACTCTCCCTCCCTTTCTGACAGTATTTTTATAACCTCATCTTTATCGGACTTTATGACCTTACGGCAATTTTTACCCTCTTCATAGCCACATACTGAAATATATGGACAATATTTGCATGGCTCATATTTATCAGTTGCAGGATTGTAGTTAATTTTTCCACTATGTAGAGTATTTGCCATTTCCATCAAGGTTTCATCAATGCTACGAAATATTTTTCCTAACTCAACAAGGTTTACAAGGTTATCCTTACCTGATTTCACCTTGTCATCCTGAATTTTTACAGGAATAAAAATGCCCTGGGCATCACTTTCCATACCCTTAATAACTGTGTCGTTATCGAGGATAAGACCTTTCATTCTCAATTTTTTGTTATGCTCAGATTTAATTTTGCCACTATCACCCTTATCAAGTGCAACAAATGAAGTTGATGCTGGTTGATACAGTACACCACAAGGAACTAAATTTTCTCCAAAATAATCTCGGCCTTCTTTATTGATAGCTGAAAGATATATAAGCATCTGAAGATTAAGTCCATAGAGAATATCGCTGAGGGCAAATTCCTTTGTTCCTGTTTTGTAGTCAACAATACGAACATAGGTAGTGCCTTCTTTCTTCATAACATCCACCCTATCTATTGAACCCCTTACAGACAGCTTACTTCCGTCCTCAAGGTCAATGGTATAGGTTGGAATTTTGTCGCCACCAATTTTAAGCTCAAAGTCTGTTGGTTCAAACTGACTTTGCTTTAGCTCCTCAATAATATGAAATAAAAGCTTAATTGCATTATCCTTCATACGATAAAACAGATATTTAAATCGGGCAGACATATTTTCAATTCCACCAATTTCCTTTTGGGCATAATCCTCAATATATTCTGCAACAATTTCTTCAACCTGTGATTTTGAGTAGCTACAGTACTCTGACTTTTTATGCTCACCTAAAAATCTTTCCATAAGATAGTGCATAAGTGTGCCGTACTGTAGGCTATCAATTTCAGCAATCTTTCTTTCATTTGCCCTAAGTCCATACTGACAAAAGTATTTGAACTTACAGAGGTGATATGCCTCCACCTGGGATGCTGATAAATATAAATCCTTGCCAAATAGCTTTTCTGCATTTTCTTTGTTTTTAATTTCAAAGGGATTATCCTGCACAATATCCATTATTGACTGGGTTTTCTCTGCATATTTTTCTTTTTGAGAAAAATATTTTATTAAAGTTTCCTCGGTAATGCTATCTGTACGAATATTTTCAGCCATAAACTGAAAGGCTGAATTGTCACACCACAGTCTATCCTCTGGAGAAATATTTGAGTCACCTGTGGTACTTACATTGGGGTAAATATCCTTAAGCTCTGTGATAATTGATGAGCTTGTGTTATTTTCCCCTTTTAGGCTACTAAGGTAATATGACACAAAGAGCTTTTCTGATGGTAAGGTCATACCGTAATAGGCAAGGTACATTTCCTTATAATTCAGCTTCTCTGCACTATCATTCATATTCATACCACTTTCAAGAAGCAGTTTTCTTTCACTTTCAGTAAACACTCCAGCAGTAGTTGGAACTTTGGGATATACTCCCTCGTTACAGCCCATAAGGAACACAGCTTTTTTCTGACTTAGACGGACTCTTTCAATGCCGGAAACCACAACCTCATCAATGGCTCTGGGAATGAACCCCATATCGCTGTTGTCAAATTGTAGCATTATAAGCTCACTGTACTCCTTAATATTCATAGTTCTATCTGTAAGGAGATTTATCATCTTGTCAAGAACTGACATAAGAATATCCCAAAGCCTTCTCTGTTCAGAAGATGAATCCAAATCCCCCTTATCCTCAAGATTTTCACACAGAGAAATTATGTTATCTGGAATTTTGTATTCAATGAGAAGATTGTAGAGATTTTTGGTGATTTCCTCTGCTGTGGCATCCTTGCAGATTTCTCTGAATTTTTGAAGTGGATTGATTATTGCCTTTCTAACTCTATTTACAATTTCAAGATTTTCTTCATCAGACTTTGAAAATTCCTTTACAAAGCCCCTTGGATTGTCGGTAAATTCATTTTTGAACTTACTGCCCCTAATATCCCAAGTAAAGAGGTAGTTCTCAAAAACAGCAATTTCTTCTTGAGAAAATGGCATTAAGCCAGATTTTAGAATATTGAGAACACTTTCCCTTTGATATGACGAATTGATGGCATCAAAAATTGAGGACACCAGCTTAATAAGTGGCTTTGAAAAAATATCCTGATTTTTATCCATAAAATATGGCACTTCATACTTATCAAGAACTGTATCAATTATTCCGTCATAGCTGTCATTATCACGAAAAATAACAGCAATATCCCCATAGGTATAGCCTTCCTCAATAATCAGCTGACGGATAGTACGAGCCACAAATTCGCTTTCTGTATATTTATTATACGCCTCATAAGCAAAGATATTTTGTGGTATATCAGTAAAACTTTCCTTTTCAGTTCTGTAAGCATTTCTAAGAATTGGCACAAGGTCTGAATTTTTAAAACGGAGAGGCTCTGAAAGGAAAATATCCGTTTTAACTGCAACATTATTTTTCTTTGCAATATCCTTAAGCTGACGACAGGTTCTTTCTGTGGTAAAGAAAAGTTCTTTATTATTTGTGTTGTCTGTAAGTAGTGAAATATAAAATTCCTTAGCATCTGTTATTAGCTTTTCAAGAAATTTAAGTTCGGCATTAGTAAAACCACTAAAGGAGTCCAGAGCGATTATGTAATCTTTAAAGATATTATTTTCTAATAGAGAATAATATCCCTGGGTAATAAGGTCGTCAGAATCAACATAAGTTTCCCCAAGGAGAGCATCAAAGGTATCTCTGATTAGTGAGCTTTCCTTTAGCTTTGCCCTTAGAGTTTCGTCAGTAATATTCTTTGCCGTATTTAGAATATCCTCTGTAGTGATACTACAGGTTTTATACTCGCTAACAGCTGACAGCATCAAATTTATCAGCTCATTTTTATTCTTTGTTTTAGAGAAAAGTGGAATTTTATCCTGACATTCCTTAATAGCAAGGGACATAATTATAGCCTTACCACCATCATCAATAGGGCTTTTTCCCATATTTCCGTTTACCGAAAAGATGTAATCACAAATTCTGCTAAAACCAAGAACCTTGACCTTCAGACTTTCCATAGGGCCTAATAGCTCAAGGAAAGTTTTTTCAGTTTCATATGAACTTTGGTCAGGAGTGATAAAGAGGATATTCTCCTGCCCTGCCCTCACCTTTTCTGCAAGTAGATTTGTTATATAGGTACTTTTGCCTGTACCACTTTCACCTTTAATAAATTGTAGCATAATTATCACCTTGCTAACATTATAATATATATGGTGTACCAATAAAGGGACTTTGATTAAAATATTTCTTTTAGTTTTTCAAACCATTCTATAATTTGGAACTTGATTTTATATTCATCTGAATTTTTTGATATTAAATCCTTGTCGTTTTCTGACAAAGAGGATTTTTCAAGGTCGGAGCTTTCTCCCAAACAGAATGAGGGGTACATAACACACCACCAATTATGCCCATTTCCCTCTCCTATTGTAATTCTCAAAGCGTCATACTTACCTGATGGAATTGTGAACTTGCTGTAGGTTCTTGTGTTAAAATACATTTTTGTGATTTCACCATTTACTTTATAATTATAGCCACTATTATAAACCTCTTTTTGAGCCACATCAAGAATACTACTTAGGTTATCCTCTGTAATAGAAATAGTTTCTTCCTTGGTATTGCAATCTTCAAAAAGAGTTGTTGTGTAGTCTATAACCTTATCCCTCACCCTTAGCTTTAGCTCCTGGTCAGCCTCGCTATCGGAATTTGCAAGTATATGAAGTCTAAAAAGCTTATCTGACAGAATACTGCACTGAGCCGAAAATGGAATCATAGTGAAAAATATAGAAAGAATAAGTCCTACTGACAATGATTTGAAAAGTAATTTCATAAATAAAAACCTGCCCTTCACAAAGAATATGGACAGGTTAAATTATTTTTATGCAATTACAGAACAGCCAATTTTGATTGGCTGACAAATAAAGGTTTGGTCATACTGCTTTTTGAGAACATCTGCACATTTATTTGCATACTTTTCTTTAGTAAAAATACCAAATACAGCAGAGCCAGAGCCACTCATACAAGCGCCCTGTGCCTTGTTATCATACATAGTTTTTTTGATTTCGTTAACTTCCTTAATATCAAGGAACTCGTCAAAATCGTTATACATTGAAGTAACAACGGAATAAAGACTGTGCATATATAGACCCTTTACAACCTCATCAGAATACTTAAACTGCTTTTTTGACGCAGAATCAATGGCATCATAAGCTTCTTTTGTTGAAACATTTATATCAGGCTTACACACAACAATAAAGCAATCCCTTAGGTTAGTGAGGACTTCCATATCTGTGCCAATGCCTGTTGCAAGTTGTGTACCACCGTTTATGAAAAATGGTACATCAGCACCAACATAGGCGCAGATTTCTTCCATTTCCTTATCCTTAAGGTGGGTGTTATAAAGGGCATTAAGTCCCATAACAACTGCTGCACCATCGGAGCTACCACCACCAAGTCCAGCTTGAGATGGAATAACCTTTTTAATATCAATATTCAGTCCGTCACAGCTTATACCTGTTTTATTGAAGAATCTTTCTGCTGATTTATAGACAATGTTAGTTTTATCGCAGGGAACACCTGGGATATCACAGGTAACAGTAATGGCACCACTATCATTGGTTGTGAGAGTAATGGTATCACTAAGGGAAATTGCCTGTAATACAAGGCTAACTGTATGATAACCGTCAGGTCGTCTGCCAAGAACATCAACTGCAAGATTAACCTTTGCAGGTGCATTAACTTTAATTTCCATTTTTAATCTCCACAAGGAACTGTTCAATGCGTTTCATTGCCTCGGAAATATTAGCAAGGGAGTTACAATAGGAAACTCTTATAAAGCCCTCGCCACTTTCTCCAAAGGCGTTTCCTGGAACAACAGCAACTGACTTTTCCTTAATAAGCCTTGTGCAGAATTCCTCGGAGCTAAGTCCTGTGCTTTTGATACAAGGGAAGCAATAGAAAGCACCCTTTGGCACAAAGCACTTTAGTCCCAACTTTTCAAAAGAACCTACAATAAAGTTCTTACGCATTTCATATTCAGTTTTCATACTTTCAATATCTTCATCACCATTTTTTAGTGCCTCAATAGCTGCGTACTGAGCAGTAGTTGGGGCGCTCATAATACAAAACTGATGAAGCTTTGTCATTTGAGAAATAATTTCATCAGGACCTAAGGCATAGCCAAGTCGCCATCCTGTCATAGCATAAGATTTACTGAAACCATTGATTACAATGGTTCTTTCATACATACCATCAATGGATGCAATAGAGATATGCTTGTCCTTTGTGTATGTAAGCTCTGCGTATATTTCGTCAGAAATTACAATGAGGTTGTGCTTAATAACTATTTCGGCAATTTTTTCAAGGTCGGATTTTTCCATAATTGCACCTGTTGGGTTATTTGGATATGGTAAAATCAGCACCTTGGTTTTGTCGGTAATGCACTTTTCCAAATCCTCTGGAACAATTCTGAATTCATTTTCCACCTTAGTATCCATAAGAACAGGTGTAGCTCCTGCCATTTGTGTTAGTGGCTCATAACAAACAAATGATGGCTGAGGAATAATAACCTCGTCACCAACACCTGCAAGACAGCGGATTGCAACATCAATGGCTTCACTACCACCAACTGTTACAAGCACCTGTGACTTTGGCTCATATTTAAGTCTGAATCTACGGTCATAGTAATTTGAAATTTCTTCCCTAAGTACAGTAAGTCCTCTGTTTGGAGTGTACCAAGTTTTACCCATTCTAAGGGAATTTATACCCTCTTGACGGACATGCCAAGGAGTTTTGAAGTCAGGCTCACCAACAGAAAGAGAAATGACATTATCCATTTCAGCAGCAATATCAAAGAACTTTCTGATGCCTGATGGCTTTACTGAAAGTATGCTTTTGTTAAGCATATTTTGATAGTCCATTATATTACATAGCTCCTTTTGTCATTATCTTCGATTGAGTCAACCATTTTAACGCCACCCTCTTTGTAATTTTTGAGGATAAAGTTTGTCTGACAATCAAAAACATTGTCAATTGGGGAAAGCTTTTTGCTAACAAATGAGGCAACATCGTTCATAGTATTACCTGTTACAACAAGGAGCAAATCGTACTGACCTGCAATAAGATTAACGGTTTTTACCTCATCAAAGTTTGATATTTCTTCAGCAATTCTGTCAAAGCCTGTTTCACGCTCAGGTGTAACCTTAACTTCAATAATTGCAGAAACAACATCCTCGTCAAGCTCCTGCCAATTAACAATAGCCTTGTAGCCACGGATAATCCCCTTGTCCTCATATTCCTTAATTTGAGCTCTGATATAGTCCTCTGGCTCATTTAGGATAAGGGCAAGCTCTGCGTTAGTATAGTTGGAATTTTCTGATAATAACTTTAGTAAGCTGTTCATAAATATTACCTCACACTCTTAGTAATTGTTTCCTGTCTGCTGTTTCAAATTGGTCAATACATATGGCAGATGACAGTAGCAAAAGTTCTCTTTCTTCATCATATACATCAATTTGAAAACCGTCATTCACATTACACCAATTATTTTTTTGAGTCAACAGAACAGTATTATCGTGGTCAACAATCTCAAAATTCTTTCCGAGAATATCACCACGAAACCTCCAGCTAATGCCATAGTAATAGCACATAAAACGGGAGGTATTTTTATTAAAAACCAGCCTTACAACATCCTTTTTGTCATTTAAGGTATATGCCTTCATAAGTGGCAAAGGAATGGATGTAATACTGCAAAGCTGATTATAAACAAGGTTTGTTATAATTCGACTTCCACCGGGAAAATCCTTCCGTTTAAGGACATAGTATTTTTCATTTCCAAGCTCATTATACACAGTAAACTTGCTGTACTCTGTACTATTATCCTTTTTTAAATAAAGCCTCATAAAATCACCCTATTTATTGTTTACATAAGCACTTTTTTAATACTTTCCTTAAAGGATAATTCTTTTTTAGAATTTTCTCTATTTCTAACATTATAGCAAGTAATCTGCCCTAAGATAAACCAGAAGATTATTACCATAAAGGACATATCGTAAAGTATGGCCTTTTCAAAACAGGCATAGCCAAGATATGCCACAATAAAGCTGAAAAGACAAGGGAAAATGGTATTGTCTAAGGATTTCTTTGCCCTTATCAAAAAGCCTGTAATGGCAACACCATTCCTAAATGCAAAGGCAAAGAACATCAAAAATCCCAAGATTCCCGAGCATACAAGTATTGTAATATAGGCATTGTGAATATCCGTTGTAAAGGTGGCAAACATACTTGCAAAGTCGCCACTATACAAGTCAGAAAAGTGCAAACCATTTTCAAAAAAGTCGTAGCTGTACTTTAAAAGATTGCCTTTGCCGATGCCCTCAATAGGATAGTGACTCCATATAGTCATAGCCTGACTCCAAAGGGTAAATCTGCCTGAATCTACATTCTGATTTTCGTGTTCAAAGGTAACATCTTCATCAAGAATAATTGTTCCAGGCACATCGCTTTCAGACACCACAACCTCATTTGAAGTTTTTATCATTGTAGCAACACCGATTTGGCAAATATTCCTTAAAAAGAAGGTACAAACTATAATAACCAAACCTGCAAGCATTGTAGAAAAGAACCTTAAAACAAGCTGTTTTCTGTTATAATCTCTCCTGCTTGAAATGAACTTTGTTATAACAAAAACAATAATATATCCAAGGAACAACACAAGACTTGCGTTGCTATCACTTAGAAACAACGTCAGAACATTTATAAAAACACCTGTAGCAAGCCAAATTCTTGAAATATTTGGAATCTGAGAATTTTTACTGCTAAACTTATGAAGGGTTAGAATATGAATCATAAATATTACCACAACTGATGAAAATCCTGAAAGATTAGGGTTCACAAAAAGTCCTGTATATCTATTTTCATAGATAATAAGTTTAATCCACTCATTATGGTAAGAAATGTTCATAATAAGGCAAGCTATACCCACAATCTGCATAAGAGTAACCATATAGAGGAAAATCCTGCATAGGGCATACAGCTCGTGCTTTACATTGGTTTCCGGTTCAATATGAACACCATAGAACACAAAAAAGCAAATGCACATAAATAAAATAAACAATAAGTTTATAAGGAAATTGTCCTTAATATGTATAAAGGCAGAAATCACATTAACACCTAAAAATGCCATTACCCAAAGGCCAAATTCCATTTTTTTATACGCCTTATATTTTACAATATTCCTAACTGTAAGATATAGCCCCCAAACGCTAAGCACAACAAGGGCAACATAGGCAGGAATTTGCAAAAAGGCAACATTTGTAAAGAACAGACACAGTATGAAGCTTATTCTAAAATAACTTGAGTTATTGATAAGGTTCAAATTTATGCCCTCCTATCGCTAAAAACTTCTTTTACAGTTTTGAACATAAGGAATAAATCCCTTCTAAAGCCAAAACGCTGGATATACTTTAGGTTATACTTCATTTTATCAGGGAGAATTTTTTTGATATAAATTTCGTCAACATCGTCCCCCTCTTTAAGCAGTTTATCCTCGTCCTTATACTTAATTGAGGCAAAGCTGGTAATACCGGCAGGTAAAAGCAGGGTTGCGTAGTAAATTGGCTCATACCTTTCAACATACTTAATAACCTCAGGTCGAGTGCCAACAATAGACATTTTGCCTGTAAGAACATGGAAAATCTGTGGTAATTCATCAAGACGATACTTTCTGAGGGCTCTACCAATAAGAGTAACCCTTTCGTCACCTTCTTTTGTAAGAAGCTCACCACACTGGTCAGAACCAACAACCATTGTACGGAATTTAAAAATTTTGAATTCTTTTCCATACTGAGTAACTCTCACCTGTTTGTAGAAAACAGGTCCCTTGGTAGCACTGATTTTGATGATAAAAGCTATAAGTAACATTGGTAATGCAAGTACAATAATAAGGAAGATTGCAAGTACAATATCTGTAATTCTCTTTAGAATTATACTTCTTTTCTTTTTGGAAAGTATATCATAATACTTTTTTACTTCATCATTTTGAAACTCCTTAGGGAGCTTTTCAAAGGGTTTTAACAAAATATTCACCTATCCTTTGTGTAAAAACACAAATACTTAACATATATTATAATACAAAACCTTGATTAAATCAATAATTACAACGAAATATTAAGAATAATATTATATAACAAAATTGATAAAAATATTACAAATAATGATACCAAATTCCTCTTGACTTATGCACCCTTTATAGAGTAAAATATAAGTAAAGAAATTGAGGTGATTAGATTGGATAAAGATTTTGCACCAGACCTTATTACTTTAATTGATGAGGAAGGAAACGAGCATAATTTTGAAATTCTGGACAAAATAGAAACAGAAGAAAATGAGTACTATGCTCTTTACCCTATTTTTGATGAGGCTGAAGAAAGCCTACAGGATAGTGGAGAATATTATATTATGGAGGCTGTTATCACAGAGAATGGCGAGGAAGAACTTGCCGAAATTGATGATGAAGCACTTCTTGATAAATTAGCTGAACAGTTTGAAAAAAGATTTGAAGAACTTTTTGATGACGAGGACTAATTTTGTTAAATAACTTGTAAACCCTGCCTGATTTGCGAATATGCGAAAATAACCCTACAACTTTTAAATCGGGAGCGTGGACTTCATTTATGGTGTTGAACACCTGTATTTATATAGGAATCCTAAAGTAAATGAGAGCGCACCCACCTGTCATTATGTAGGCAGGTTATATTTAAGCATTTTACGGTTAGGCGGGGTATTTTTATATCCAAGTGAGGAATTTTTATGAATATTTCCGTTTTAGGTTGTGGACGCTGGGGCAGTTGTATTGCCTGGTATCTGGATAAAATCGGTCACAATGTACTATCAGGTGGACTTGAAGATGCACCTGAATTTATAAAACTAAAAAATGAGAGGAAAAATAACTACCTCTCCTACCCTGACTCCATTGAGGTTTCTTCTGACCTTGAGTATTCTGTAAACAGAGCTGAGGTTATTGTTATTTCAATTAGCTGTCAGCATCTTAGAGAATATATGACGGATATTTCAAAATATAATCTTGATGGCAAAACAATTGTTCTTTGTATGAAGGGCATTGAAGAAAGCACAGGTAAAAGACTGACAGAGGTTGTTGGTGACTTTATTGACAAAGACAAAACCAAGGTTGCTGTATGGGTTGGCCCTGGACATCCACAGGACTATGTTAAGGGGATTCCAAACTGTATGGTAATTGACAGCGAAGATGAAGAAACTAAAATAAAGCTTGTAAACGCATTTAACAGTGACCTTATTAGATTTTACATAGGAACTGATTTAATTGGTACAGAAATCGGTGCTGCCTCCAAGAATGTTATTGGCATTTGCGCAGGTATTCTTGATGGAATGGGCTACACCAGTCTTAAGGGTGGTCTTATGGCAAGAGCGCCAAGGGAAATTTCTAACTTTATCTCTGCTATGGGAGGCAACGGTATGAGTGCATACGGCCTTTGCCATTTAGGTGACTATGAGGCTACTTTATTCTCAAAGTGGAGTCACAACAGAATGTATGGAGAGAAGTTTGCCAAGGGTGAGCATTTTGAAAAATTAGCTGAGGGCGTTATGACCACGAAGGCTATTTACAAAATCGCCAAGAAAAACAAAATCGAAATGCCTATTGTAACCCAGCTTTATAAGGTGCTGTTTGAAAATGCCGACATAAGCTTTGCCTTAGGTGTACTGTTCAGCAGAAATGTAAAAAGTGAATTTTAAATAATTTTGGCGATACCATTTGGTATCGCCATTTTGTTTAGTGTAAGTATTTTCTACATAAAAAGTCCGTTGGGAGTTCCAACGGACTTTTGTATTTTAATATTATAATTTGGTAATTAGTACATACCACCCATATCAGGTACCTGCTGTGGAGCTGCAGTAGCAGGTTCTTTGATGTCACTAACAAGGGATTCTGTTGTAAGAACCATTGCTGCAACTGAAGATGCATTCTGGAGGGCACTTCTTGTAACCTTAGTTGGGTCAACAATACCTTCCTTCATCATATCCATATACTCTCCTGTAAGAGCGTTGTAACCGTAGTTCACTGTATTCTTTGAAATAATGTTGTTAAGGATAACTGAACCCTCAACACCTGCGTTAGCTGCAATCTGACGAACCGGCTCTTCAAGTGCCTTAAGAACAATCTTAACACCTGTTAAGCAGTCACCGTCACATTCTTCTGTAAGAGCAGAAACTGCATCAATAGTGTTAACAAGAGCAGTACCACCACCTGCAACGATACCTTCTTCAACAGCAGCCTTTGTAGCAGCAAGGGCATCCTCGATACGGAGCTTTTTCTCCTTCATTTCGATTTCAGTAGCAGCGCCAACCTTAATAACAGCTACGCCACCTGCAAGTTTTGCAAGTCTTTCCTGTAGTTTTTCCTTATCAAAGTCAGATGTTGTAACCTCAATCTGTGAACGAATCTGATTAACTCTATCCTTAATTGCCTGCTGGTCACCTGCACCGTCAACAATGATTGTATTTTCCTTGTCAACCTTAACCTGACGAGCAGAACCAAGCTGGTCAAGTGTGCAATCCTTAAGCTCAAGACCTAAGTCAGATGTAATTACCTGACCGCCTGTAAGAGTTGCAATATCCTGTAGCATTTCTTTTCTTCTGTCGCCAAAGCCAGGAGCCTTTACTGCAACGCAAGTGAATGTGCCACGGAGCTTATTAAGAACAAGAGTTGTAAGAGCCTCGCCCTCAACATCCTCTGCAATAATAAGGAGCTTTCTGCCAGACTGAACAATCTGCTCAAGAAGTGGGAGAATATCCTGTGTTGTAGAAATCTTCTTATCTGTAATGAGAATTAGACAATCGTCAAGCTCTGCAACCATTTTGTCAGTATCTGTTACCATATATGGTGCGATGTAGCCTCTGTCAAACATCATACCTTCAACAACCTCTGAATATGTTTCAGCTGTTTTTGATTCCTCAACTGTAATTACGCCGTCAGTTGAAACCTTATCCATAGCCTCTGCAATAAGGTTGCCGATGAATGGGTCTGCTGAAGAAATTGTTGCAACTCTTGCAATATCCTCTGTTCCAGAAACCTCTTTTGAGTTTTTCTTTAGTGTTTCTACAGCCTTATCAACAGCCATTTTGATACCATTCTTAAGTACCATTGGGTTTGCACCAGCTGTAACATTCTTCATACCCTCACGGATAAGAGCCTGTGCAAGAAGTGTTGCTGTAGTTGTACCGTCACCGGCAACATCATTTGTCTTTGTGGAAACTTCCTTAACAAGCTGTGCGCCCATATTTTCAAATGGGTCGTCAAGCTCAATTTCCTTTGCAATTGTAACACCGTCATTTGTGATAAGTGGTGCGCCAAACTTCTTGTCAAGAACTACATTTCTGCCCTTTGGTCCAAGAGTGATTTTTACTGTATCTGCAAGCTGGTCAATACCAGCCATAAGAGCCTTTCTGGCATCTTCTCCATAAAGCATTTGCTTTGCCATTATAATTACCTCTCTTCTATAAATGAAAAATTATTCAATAATTGCAAGAATGTCAGACTGAGAAACGATTGTGTATTCCTCACCGTCAAGTTTAAGGTCTGTGCCACTATACTTTGAGGTTACAACCTTATCCCCAACCTTAACTGTCATTTCTACCTTTTCGCCATCTACCATACCACCAGGGCCTACTGCAACTACTGTTGCAAAGGATGGCTTTTCCTGTGCTGATGTTGTGAGGACAATACCAGATGCAGTTGTCTGCTCTGCCTCCTCAACCTTAACAACTACCTTGTCTGCTAATGGTTTGATTGTCATAATATTTTTCCTCCTTATGGCTTAATCGTTAATTAGTTTTTTGTTTTAGCACTCTCAAGGTGTGAGTGCTAACTACAATTAGTATTGTAGCACTAACTTTCCCACTCGTCAATAGTTAAATGGAAAATTTTTTATATTTTTCATTACTTTTTGAAATACATAAAGGCTTGGCACTTTAACATTCCGTTATAGAGCTTTCTTCTCTTGTCAGCCTTTCTGCCAAATACCTTTTCAAACTCATCATCAGGAGATATTATAGTATAACTCCAGCCATCTTTTTTGACGAATTTTCGTCCCATAATTTTATATAGTTCTCTTGCTCTATCAATATCAAGTAATCTTTCTCCGTAAGGTGGATTGGTAATCACACTGCCTCTTTCAGTTTCTTGAGTAAAATCTCTTATATCTCTATTTATAAAGGTTATTCTGTCAAGAACTCCTGCTTTGTCTGCATTTTCTCTTGCAATATTTAGAGAGTCCTCATCAATATCATATCCATAGGCTTTAAAGGTGCAATCTGTGTTAATTTCACCTCTTGCTCTCTTCCTTTCTTCATTCCATACCTCTTTTGGTATTTCATCCCATTCCTCTGAAATAAAACTTCTGTTAAGTCCAGGAGCGATTTTGAGGGCCTTTAAGGCACTTTCAATGAGAATTGTTCCACTACCACACATTGGGTCAATAACAGTATGGTTCGGTCTAACTTTAGATAGCTCAGCAAGGACGGAAGCCAAGGTTTCCTTAATTGGAGCATCATTTGAATTAGCTCTGTAACCTCTTTTATACAGTCCTGTGCCTGTGGTATCAATCATTATGCTAACCTTATCCTTTAAAATAAGGAACTGTATTTGGTGGAGAGAATTTTCCTCATTAAGCCACTCTGTATTATATGCCTTTGAAAGTGACTTTGCTGTTGCTTTTTTAATTATTCTTTGGCAGTCAGGCACTGACATTAACTGACTTGAAAGACAAGTACCCTTTACAGGAAATTTATCACCATTATTTATGTAGTCACTCCAATTTGCCTTTTCAGTTCCTTCAAAGAGCTGTTGAAAGCTTTTAGCATAAAAGGATGATACAAGTATCAGAATACGCTCTGCATATCTTGAACAAATATTTGCCCTTGCAAGAATGTTGTAATCCCCCTTAAAAAGCACTCTGCCGTTTTCTGGAGTTACATCCTCTGCCCCTAAAAATTTTAGTTCATTGGCAACTAAGCCTTCTACACCGAAAAGACAGGTTGCCACCAAGTTAAGTTTTTTATCCATAATTTTCTCCAAAAAATATAGAGGCTTTTAGGGCCTCTATATTTCATAATTAAATTTTACACAGTAATATATCAAACCTCAGGTTCAAGCAAACCATAGCTATTGTCCTTACGCTTGTAAACAACATTAGTTTCTGAGGTTTCAGCATTGATAAAAACAAAGAAATCGTGGTTAAGCATATTCATTTGTAGGATAGCTTCCTCAACTGAAACAGGCTTAACAGGGATTGTCTTGTAGCGAATATCAAACTCATCCTCATCCTCAATATTTTCATCAGGAAGTATTGAAAGGAAGTCTGCTGTATTGTCACGAAGTCTGCGAGATAATCTTGTTTTGTTCTTACGAAGCTGTCTTGCAAGAATATCCACAACCTTATCAAGTGCATCATTCATTTCGTCCTGTGTATCCTCAGCTCTGAATACCATACCGTTATCCTTAACTGTAACTTCCACAGTCTGACGATTCTTGTAGAGAGTTACTACAACGGAGGTTTCTGCATCTTCTGAGAAAATCTTATTAAACTTAGAAAGTTTCTTTTCACAGAGCTCCTTGAAATTATCTTTGAGATTTACTTTGCGTGCTGTGTAGGTAATTTTCATTAAAATTCCCCCTATTTTTTATTTGTTACGGTTACCTCTGCGAGAATAACCACGACTTTCTGTTCCTCTCTTTAGGTCGGACATCTTATCCTCGGAGGTACGCTTGAATTTACTCATCATATCCTCAAAGGAATTGTTGTTATCCTTGGAGGATTCCCAATGAAAATCCCCAGGAGATGTGACCTTTGGAGCTGGTACATAAGGTTTTCTTTGACGCCTTTGTTTTGGCTTTGGTGCTGGTTTTTCAAGGTTAGCCTTAATAGAAAGAGAAATCTTGCCATCCTCTATTGAAACAACCTTTACTGTAACCTCATCACCAACCTTGATTACATCGTTAATATCATTTACATACTCGTGAGAAATTTCAGAAATATGTACCATTCCTGATTTATTCTCTGGCAAAGCTACAAATGCCCCAAACTTCATTACACCTGTTACCTTGCCTGTTACTACACTTCCAATTTCAAGCGCCATATATTACCTCTTGCACCTTATCAGTTACCTGATATATTTATAAATACTCTTTCGCCAGAATGAAGATAACCTTCTTCCTTGGCTTTTTTCTCGATATATTCCTTATTTTCCTCATCGGAAAGGTTATATATATCGTTTAATTCCTCATTTTTTAGTTCCTGTACTTCTATTTTCTTGTTAAGCTGTTGAAGCTCAGCCTGCTTTTCACTGATTTGACCTTGCTGTAAAATCAAGGCAATCACTGTATAGACAACAAAAACGCCAACAAATACATAGAGTGCAATTAACTTTTTGCTTCTCTTTTTCTTCTTAGGCTTAACTTCCTGCAGAACAACAGTATCAGAAACAACAACACTTTCAAGAGTTTTATTCTTGTTATTGTTTTTCATATTTCATACCTTTTTTCGGTTATTTTTCTTGTCTTTTATCTTAAGTAAATTATACACTAAAATGGAGTGAAATTTCAATAGTTTGTTTGTAAGTTTTTTGAAAAATTTTAATAAATTTTTTGAAATTCGACTAATTAGCTTATAAAACCATTTAAAAATAGTCAAAATTAACCTTCCTACCGTTAATTTTAGAAAGACGAATGAAAGAAATGCACCAATGAGCATATATATTCTAAGCTGGCCGAAATTATAGGCAAGGGAGAAAATGAACATAAAAATGGCTGAAACCACCATAAATAATAGGTCGCAGATTATTGTAACAGCTTTTCTCTCACCAAGCATTATTCTTACAAAATGCAGAGCCTCATATACTGCATAAATAAATACACCCCAAAGCAGTGACCAAAGAAAAACTAATGGGTGGAAGGTTTGATACAGACCCATTATCTCAACAACCTTTTGATAAAGCTTTTGTCACTTACTTCCTTGATGTATTGCAGAGAATTCACCTTGCCGTCAAGATTAACATTGCCACTTTCCAAATCAAGTTTACTGATATGTAGATTTTCTCCTTTTACTATAAGTGATGATGTTTCAAGAGTAAGGACTATATTTTCCTCTGTAAAGGCATTTACATCCTTAACCCCTGTTACTGACATATATTTTCTGTCCTTTAAGATTATTTGATTTTCAGACATAAAAATCCCCCATATAGTTTTTTATATTATATGGGGTAAATTCAGAAAATATGTTATTTTGTAAGTATTATATTGGCTTGTAAAGATTCTGAGCATCCTCTTTTCTGACAGTTTCCTGTACGGACACAACCTCTACGGAAATTGTTTTTTCTCCAAGAGTAATATCTATTCTGTCACCCTCAGACACCTTTGCTGATGCTCTTGCCACCTTGCCGTTTATCATAACCTTGCCTGCATCACAGGCCTCGTTAGCAACAGTTCTTCTCTTAATAATTCTGCTAACCTTTAAGTATTTATCTAACCTCATAAATCCTCCAAAAAATAAAGGCCGACACATAGTCAGCCTTTGCAAGTAATTACTTGTTTACGATATCCTTGAAAGCCTTACCAGCCTTGAATGCAGGAACCTTTGATGCAGGGATTTCAATCTTATTACCTGTTCTTGGGTCACAACCTGTTCTTGCATTTCTTGCACGCTGTTCAAAAGTACCAAAGCCTACTAACTGAATCTTGTCACCAGCAGCAACTGCTTCTACAATTGTGTCAAGTGTAGCTGTAATAACTGCTTCAGCGTCCTTCTTTGAAATCCCACTCTTTTCTGCTACTGTAGCAACTAATTCTGTCTTTTTCATAATATTTTCCTCCGAATTAAATTATTTAATTTCATCCCATAGGGAATCAAGTTGAGATAATGAGGCAGACTCCATATCAATTCCTCTTTCCTGTGCAAGGGCTTCTACCTTTTTAAAACGAGAAACAAACTTGTCACAAGCCTTATAGAGTGCTTCCTCTGAATCCACTTTAATAAATCTTGATACATTTACTACTGAAAATAGCAAGTCACCAAGTTCTTCTACCATATTTTCCTGATTACCTGAGCTAATTGCAGATTTAAGTTCATCAACTTCTTCATCGACCTTATCAAGAGCACCATTTACATCTTCCCAATCAAAGCCAACCTTTGCCGCCTTTTTTTGAATCTTTGCACTTCTCATAAGGCTTGGCAGTGCCTTTGATACACTGTCCATAGCATCAGATTGCTTTTTCTGGGATTTTGTCTGCATTTTGATATTGTCCCAATTAGTAAGAACCTGCTCTGTTGTGTCAGCTTTAACATCAGAAAAAACATGGGGATGCCTGATAATCAGCTTTTTGCAAATGCCGTCACAGACATCATTTATATCAAAGCTACCCTTTTCACTTTCCATTTCTGAATGGAAAACAACTTGTAGGAGAACATCACCAAGCTCCTCTTTGAGAAGCTCCTTATCCTCTGTATCGATAGCTTCAATTACCTCGTAGGTTTCTTCAATAAAATTTTGTCTAATAGACTTATGGTTCTGCTCCCTATCCCAAGGGCAACCACCTGGGGAACGGAGCAACTTCATAATCTCTATCAAATCTTCAAAACCATAATTGGGTTTCTGTTTAAATTCCATTTAATTCACCACTTCTAAAGCATAAAGCTTTTATATTTTACCTTATTATATGGAGTTTTGCAAGTATTTTTCCAAATTTTCCACTATTTTTCAGCATTGCAGTGTCTTTTTCATCAAACACTTTCAGTATTATTATGGAAATTACATAAGAAACCCCTGCAAGTCCAATAGAAAGAAGTGTTGAGAAGTAAATATTCATATGGCTGTCAAGCAGAATAAAGCTGATAAATGCAACTGCTCCACAAATTATTGCTGAGATTAGTGGCTTTATCATAGCATTTACAAAATCTGGTCTTATACCTGTGGACTTTACAAGCACATACATAGCTATGATACAAGCAACAAGGAATCCCACAAGTGTGCCTGTAGCTGCACCCTTAACATTTATACCAACTATTGAAACAAGGAGGTAGTTCATAATAATTTTAATGATTACTGCCACAGAATAGAGCTTGACAGGTGTATTCACCTTTCCAACACCCTGTAGCATTGAACATATTGGGGTAATACCTGCCATAAAGAGAACAGCAATACCCATAATTTCAAGGCATCCACCACCAACAACTGCAACATTACCACCATAGACTATATCCATAATTGGTCTTGCAAGTACAGCAAGGCCTATGCCACAAGGAAAGGTTACAAGACAGGTTAGCTTTAGCACCCTGTTAATTGCTATGCGAAGTTCCTTTTTATCACCCTTAGTATAGGCGTTTGTAACCATTGGCATTGCTGTTGTGCCGAACGCTTGAGTAATAACTGTTACAAGCTGCATTAAGGTAAGAGCCGAACCATAGCAACCCCAAAGCTTTGTTTGGATTGTACCGTCAGAAATAGCATCCTTATACATTGGGTAAATTTTTATCAGCTCGTCACCGTGGGTAACTGACATATCAGCAAGAATATTCTGAATTATTGCACCGTCAATAGTACCACTAATATTCATAACAAGAGCGCCAAGTCCAATTGGAATAGCTGTTTTTATAAGTTGACGGAAGGTTTCGTTTTTAGCACGAGCGTCAACAGAGGACTTAAGCTGTTCCTGTGTAATACCACCCTTCATTCTTTTATATTTTATAATAAGATACAGAAAAGAAAGGACAGTACCAACCACAATACCCATTACTGCTCCTGCTACGGAGAAGCCCACAAGGGTGTAAATTGCATTTTTCTCGCTATCAAAAACTAATCCAAAAATTGTACCTGTGGACTCATAGCTATTAAGTCCGAAGTGCATAATCAGATATGAAAAAGTAAGACCAAAGCACAACTTAGATGCGCCCTCAATAATCTCTGAAACAGAGGTTGGGGTCATATTACGCATACCCTCAAAATAGCCTCTGTAAATAGAAACAAGACATCCAAAGAAAATTGTTGGACACAGGGCAATCATAGAGTAAATTGCGTAGGGAGAGCCAATTAGATTTACATAGAAAAAGCTACCACAAAACATAAGGAGTGTACAGATAATACCCATTAAAAGGAAGAAGGGTATTGAAACCTTATGTATTTGCCTTATATCCTTATACCTTTTTTGTGCATTACTCTCAGAAATCATACGAGAAACAGCTATTGGCAAACCTGCTGTAGCTATTGTGAAAAGTGGCACATAAATTTCGTATGCGTTATTAAAAAGGCCGATACCAAACTCGGCGAGTTCGTCACCGAATATACCATATACCCTTGTTAGCGCAACCTTGTAAATCATACCACAAATTTTCACTACCACTAAGGCAAGTGACATTATCATTGCACCCTTGACAAAGGTTTGGCTTTTTATAGTCTTTTCTTTAGTATTAGTTTTTTTCAAGACAAAACTCCTTTACAGTAAAAAAGGTGGGATTACCGTTTTGCTACGAAAATACCACCCTTTTATTTAGTTCTTTGTTTATAATATCAGTCAGCGTCTTTTGAGTCCTCATCGGAGTCGCTCATAACAACAACCTCCTTAAATGGGTCCTCAACTACAACCTTCTCATCATCAGTATCATCTGTAGCAACAAAATCTGATTCAATCCTTGAGCCACATTTATTGCAGAAAATGCTATCCTTATCAAGCTCTGCCTTACAAACCGGACAAAGAATTTTGTTCTTTGCAGCCATAATCATCTCATTTGTTGCCTGAAGCTGTGCCTTAAGCTGGTCAATTTCATCAATTAACAGTTCAATTGAAGTACTATCCTCAGCTCCGATTTTTGTACAGGTATATACTTCCTCACCAAGGGTCTGATATTTTTTACGAATTTCAGTTGCAAGACCAGAGGCTGTAAACTTCAGCTTTGAATAATCAACAATTTCACCTGTTCTCTTTGAAACTGTGTTTGCAGCTGACTTCATATTAACCATTACATCATCTAAAATTCCCATCCTTAAATCTCCTTTGTTAAGATTTATATAAATTATAGCACTAACATTTTAATTATTCAACCTTATATTTGCAATTCTTTGAAAAATTTATCTGCTTTATTCTTACGGCTAATAATTTCATCAAAGCTGTCAATATATTCATATGGAAATTTGTAGTTAAAAATTCTCTCAAGACTATTATCCTTTGGATTTTTTAACTTTGTAACTGCCCCTGCGCCACAGCCAAGGATTGAGTGGGTTTCATCCATAATAAAAACATTGTAAAGTCCTTGATGACCCTTCTTTGCCCAGCCAACATTCTCAAAATTACCCACCATTCTACTTTGCCTGTAGAGGTAGTATGGAATGTAGCCATTTTTTGTCAATTCCTCTTCAGCATAACGAAGCATTGCCCCTGTTCTTTCTGCATCCTCTCTGTTTGTTGTAAGGCCTTGCTCGGTATAGTCGGCACTTCTCTTAATTGACAGAGTGTGAACAGTAATATTTTCAGTTTCAAGGGAAATTATCTTGTCAAGAGTAGCCTTAAAGCTACTTAAACTTTCTGTTGGAAGTCCGGCAATAAGGTCGGAATTAAGGGTTTTAAAGTGCTTTTCCTTTGCCATTTCAAAGGCTTTTATAGTTTCCTCTGCTGTGTGGCGTCTGCCGATTTTCTTTAGCACATCATCATTTAATGTTTGTGGATTTATGCTAACTCTTGTAACTCCACCCTCTTTAAGAACTCTTAGCTTATCCTCTGTAATGGTATCAGGTCTGCCAGCCTCAACGGTGAATTCCCTGCATTTTTCCATATCAAAGGAGGTATTCACTGCATCTATCAATTTTTTAAGCTGTTCAGCATTTAGAGTTGTGGGAGTTCCACCACCAATGTATGCTGTTTCAAGGCAAAGGTGATTATCCCTTGCAATTTTTCCTGTATGCTGAATTTCCTTACAAAGCAAATCAACATAAGGCTCTATAAGGTGCTTTGTTCTTTCAACTGACTGAGAAACAAAGCTACAGTAGCTACACCTTGATGGGCAGAATGGAATGGAAATGTAGAGAGAAAAGGAATTTTCTTTTGAGGAATTAAGAATATCTCTCTCATATTTTTCTGTGGTCTTTGCAAGGCTTAGCTTTTCGTGAGTTACAAAGTAGGAATTTTTGAAAAACTGTTCTGCATATTCAGTTGAATGTTCCTCCTTAATACTTCTAAAGTATTTTACAGGTCGCACTCCTGTTATCATACCCCAAGGCATAGTTATGCCTGTGTATTCTGTAAGGAGTTTGAAAAGCAGACTACAGATTATGTTTTCATTTTTCTTTTCATCAGTTGTTTTTTCTGCTGTAAGGGTTTTGTTGAAGTCCCCAAAGTTAACATTAACAGAGATATTTTCCTTTACCTCTGTAAAGATAAACGGTACTTCAACTCCTTCAAAATCTTCCTTTTCAACAATTAGCTTTTCATAAGGGAAAAAGAGCCTTGCAATATTTTCTATTTCATAATGGAATTTGTGGTTTTTAATAAATATCTTCATAGCTTGTGTTCATATATGGATTATATTTTTTCTCGTGTGATAGTGTTGTAAATTCGCCGTGACCAGGATATACACTGTATTCTCCATCTATTTGTGACAGTGTTTTAAGACTGCGTAGCATATCAACAGGGGAGCTGTTTGGAAAGTCTGTTCTTCCACAGCTTTCGCAAAACAGAGTGTCCCCTGAAATAATTGTGTCATCAAAAATGTAGCAACCACTACCAGCAGTGTGTCCAGGAGTTTCGATAAACTTTATTTCAGTTTCGCCAAGAGGTAACATATCGCCATTTTTTATAAGGTTTGCAGAAAAATGTGGGAACTTCCTATTGAACATTTTTGAGCTTAGGTTGTAGTTATCATCAGTAAGGCAGATTTCATCCTTTTCGCAGATAAATGCTTTTGCATTTGGAAATTCTTTTAGAAAATCAGAAACTCCACCAATGTGGTCGTAGTGACCATGGGTTAGAAGAATCATTGTAAGGTTGCCACCCTGTGCCAGAATATCTTTGGCAATATCCTCTCTGTAGGAGGCAGGGTCAACAAGAGCCATTTCCCCTGTTGCCTTATCAGTAATAAGGAATGTATTTGTATCAATAAGTCCTGTAAAGTACCTTTTTAGTTCCGTCATTTCATTATCTCCTCTGTGTCAAGAATAATTGTAACAGGTCCGTCATTTAGGAGGCTCACCTTCATATCTGCTCCAAACTCTCCCTTTTCTACTGACTTTACACCCTGTTCCTTTAGCCTTGTGCAGAAGTATTCATAAAGCTCATTTGCCTTTTGTGGCTTTTCTGCATTTAAGAAGTTTGGTCGCCTGCCGTGGCTACAATCTGCATATAAGGTAAAGTTTGAAATAACAAGGGCTTCGCCTTCAATATCAAGTAGTGATAAATTCATTTTGTCATTTTCGTCAGAGAAAATTCTCAAGTTTGCAACCTTATTAGCAAGGAAATCAGCTTCCTTTTCTGTATCACCCTGTTTCACACCAAGGAGTACAAGAAAGCCCTGCTGACACTCCCCCTTTATTTCACCTTCAATTTTTACCTGTGCAGAGGTAACCCTCTGTAATACTGCTCTCATATTCTCTTCCTTATTCTTATATTTTTTAAATTCTTTTTACTGAAATTATGCCATTGATATTGCCAAGGTGGGTCATAATTCCCTTAAGGTGGTCAATACCATTTATATCAATTGTAGCTGTTACCACTGCACATCCGTCCTTTGTACTTCTTGATGTAAGATTATGGATGAAGATATGCATTTGTGAAAGCTGAATTGTAACATCTGCAAGAAGTCCTGTTCTGTCAGTTGCAACAATTTCAAGGGTACTTTGGAAGTTATCCTTAACATCCCCAATCCAATTTGCCTTTACCCAGCGTTCAGGCTCACTTGAAAGTGAAATATCCTTTGGCACATTTGGGCAACTCTTTTTGTGGACTGAAACACCGTAACCTCTGGTGATAAAACCGATTATGTCATCACCTGGAAGAGGATTACAGCACTTTGAAAACTTAATTAAGCAATCGTCCATACCCTCAATTTCCACACCTGATGAGGCTGTTTTACGGTGTTTTGCAGGTTCCTTTGGAGGGACAAATTCCACAACCTTTTTCTCATACTTCTTCTGATATTCCTCTTTAATTCTTGGAAGAACCTTCCAAAGCTGAATTCCACCGTAGCCAATGGCTGCGTAGAAGTCCTCGATTGTATTACAATGTTGCTTCTGCATTAGCTTTGACAAAATATCCTTTGAGTCATCATCAGTAAAGTAAATTCCAGACTTTTTAAGCTCGGCATCAAGGGCAGCCTTGCCCTCAACAATATTTTCATCTCGTCTTTCTCTTTTGAACCACTGACGGATTTTTGTCCTTGCTTCAGAGGTTTTTACAATTTTCAGCCAATCTCTCTTTGGCCCTGTACCTTCCTTTTGAGTGAGAATTTCAATAATTTCACCATTTTTTAGCTTATAGTCAATTGGCACAATTCGCCTGTCTGCCTTTGCGCCAATCATTCTGTTACCAACCTCTGTATGAATATTGTAGGCAAGGTCAATAACTGTAGAGCCGTTAGGCAGGTTCACAAGGTCACCCTTTGGGGTAAATACAAACACCTCGTCTTGGTCAAGGTCATTTTTAATACTTTTAATAAGGTCAGTTGCGTCCTCTGTCTGAATTTGATTTTCAATAGTCTTTCTCAAGGAGTCAATTCTTTCCTTAAGAACTTCCTTGTCGTTTTTATCAGCAGAAAGTCCCAGCTTATACTTCCAATGTGCTGCGATACCATATTCAGCTGTATAGTGCATTTCCCATGTTCTGATTTGAATTTCAAAGGGAACGCCTTCTTTGCCAATAACTGTGGTGTGGAGGGACTGATACATATTCTTTTTAGGCGTACTGATATAGTCCTTAAAACGGTTTGGAATTGGCTGATAAATATCGTGAACAACACCCAAAACATTGTAGCAATCCATTACAGTATTAACGATTACTCTCAGGGCAAACACATCATAGATTTGGTCAACTGTTTTGCCCTTCATAAAGGTTTTGCGATAAATAGAGTTTATGGATTTTACTCTACCAACTACATAAATCTTCTTAACAGAGTCACCGACTCTATCCTTAATTTCTTTCTTAATTTTTTCTATAAAACGGTCACGCTGGTCCTTTTTAAGGAGAAGTTCATTCTCAATTTCTTCATAGCCAACAGGGTCAAGAATACGAATTGAAATGTCCTCAAGCTGTTCCTTAATGGCCTTCATACCAAGTCTATGAGCAATAGGAGCATAAACTTCCATAGTTTCAAGGGCTTTGTCACGCTGTTTCTGTGGCTTCATAACATCAATGGTCCTCATATTATGAAGTCTATCTGCAAGTTTAACAATTATAACCCTAATGTCGTTGCTCATAGCAATCAGCATTTTTCTAAGGTTTTCAGCCTGTCTTTCCTCTCTGTTGGAATAGGAAATTTTTGAAAGCTTTGTAACACCGTCAATAAGGTCTGCTATTGTCTGACCAAAGTTTTTTACAATATATTCAAGGGGAATGTCGGTATCCTCAACAACATCGTGTAAAAGAGCGGCAACTACTGAATCCGTATCCATACCCATTTGTACAAGTATGCAAGCAACTGATGTTGGATGAAGTATATATGGAACTCCTGACACTCTGCGTTGGTCACCGTGAGCCTCTGCTGCAAGATTGTATGCTTTTTGAATTTTTACAAGGTCAAAATCATTGTCACTATCGTTGATAAGCTCAACAAGGTCAATGTAATCCTGATAATTTTCATAGTATTCTCTCATTACAGCACTTCCTTTAGTTTTTTAATGAAAATTGACTTTTCAAGGTCAACCTTACCACTGTTTTTTACTTCTATGTAGCTGGTATATAAGCCTTGTTTCCAATCTATCAAACCCAGCTCCTTCATTGCAAATAAAATCACCTTTAATTTACCTGCCTTAATTTTGTATCCAAGGGCTTTCATAAGGGCATATTCACCGTAGTGGTAGCCATTATTCTTCCTTAAAAATGTATATACAATACCAAAATCGTTTCTGTCAGGAAGAATTTTCCTTGCCTCGTTCTGGGTCAGAAGCTTTCTTACTGCAAACTTATCAAATATTCTTAGGTTATCAATTAAATCTGGATTATCACTGTCGGAAAACTTAATATCCTTAATTATTACACTTAAATTCTCCTGTCCGTTAAACACATTTCTATCAAGTGTAACAGCCACATCCACTGTATCTCCAACTCTGTAGAAGAAATCCTCATAGGGCATATTGAAGTACATAGCTGTTACCATTGCACCCTCTCTTTTTAGATTAAGTCGAATATGCTTACCGTTACTAACAGGAATAACACCTTCGATATACATATTGAAAAGTCCAAAAAGTGGAGCAGGGTTTGACTCGCCACAGGGTTCAAGGAAGCTAAGGCTATCAAGTAAATCAAGACTAAGATGTGCAGGATTAAGCTTACAGTCAATGTCAAGTATGCTGTAGGGCATTTGAATATCGTTGCAATAATCATTTATGGCACGACGGAAATTTTCGATATTTTCTTTTTTTATTCCCAAGCCAACTGCCATTGGATGTCCACCACAATGGGTTAAATATTCGCTACAAGCAAAAACTGCATCACATAAGGAAAAGCCCTCAACACTTCTGCCACTTCCTCTTGCAACGCCATTTTCATCAACACCGATAATAATAACAGGCTTGTCATATACTTCCTTGATTTTGGCAGCAACTATGCCGATAACTCCGTGATGCCAATTATTCCCTGAAATTACAATTACCTTATCATTTGTGATATTAGGTCTTTGTGAAATCATAGTATTTATTTCATCAAGTATTTTCTGTTCAATACCTTTTCTTTGGGAATTATACTGATTAACCTGTTCTGCAAGATTTTCTGCCTCATTTATATCTTCTGATAGAAGTAGCTTTACGCTTTTTGAAGAATGGGAAAGTCTGCCACAGGCGTTTATCCTTGGCACAAGGTAAAAGGAAAGTGTTGTAGCAGTTGTTTCCTTTTCGCTAACCCCTGCACACTCCTTTAGTGCATTTATTCCGATTCTGTCACTATTCCCAATGTGGCTAATTCCTGCTCTTGCAAGTATTCTATTTTCACCTCTAAGGGGAACAATATCCCCAACTGTACCCAAGGCTGCAATATCGCCGAAGTTTTCAATTAAGCTGTCAATATCGGCGTATTCACCCTCTAAAGCCATAACAAGCTTGAAGGCTAAACCAGCACCACAAAAGTCCTTAAAGGGACTTGTATCATCTTGACGGTGGGCATCAACCACTGCAACAGCCGGTGGTAATTCCCCTGATGGTTGGTGATGGTCGGTGACAACTGTATCAATAGAAAGTGTGTTAGCATAGGCAATTTCTTCTCTTGCAGAGATACCGTTATCCACAGTTATAATCAAGGTTGCCCCTTGACTATGTATGTAGTCAACTGCATTTTTATTCATTCCGTAGCCCTCATTCATACGGGAAGGAATGTAATAGAAAGCATCAGCTCCCAAGGTATCGTAAAGGTAACTATAAAGCAAAGCTGTACTGGTTACACCATCGGCGTCATAGTCACCGTAAACACAGATTTTCTCACCATCTTCCACAGCTCTTATAATCCTCTCAACTGCCTTATCCATATCCTTCATAAGAAAAGGATCGGAAAAATTATATTCATTACTAAAATATTCTTCAATATCCTCTCTTTTTGTTATTCCACGAACCTGAAGGATAGTTGCCAATATGCCAGGCAAGTCATATTCATTTTTAATTTGCTTTACAAGCTGTTTGTCGCATTTTTTGACTGACCAAACCTTCATATTAACCTCTGTTGTCAAGCATTTCTTCTGCTAATTTTTTAGTGTTTTCTGTAATATCAATTCCACCCATAATACGGGAAAGTTCATCTATTCTACCCTGTCTATCAAGGGTTGTTACATCTGTAAAGGTTCTATCTTCTTTAATATTTTTACGAATAAGGTGGTGACTGTCCCCAAGAGAGGCAATTTGAACCTGATGTGTTACACAAATAACCTGACGATTATTTGCAACCTCTTTAAGCTTTAGACCAACCTTTCTTGACGCTTTACCTGAAATACCTGTATCAACCTCATCAAAAATAAGGGTATCAACAATATCGCTTTCAGATAGAACAGTTTTTATGGCAAGTATCATTCTTGAAAGCTCACCACCTGATGCTATCTTTGAAACAGGCTTTGGTGTTTCTCCAGGGTTTGCAGAAATGAGGATTTCCACCTTATCCTTACCTGTTGATGACAGAGGAGTTTCCTCAATACTTACAGAAATTCTCACATTTGGCATATCAAGGAACTTCATTTCCTCTTGCACCTTGTAGGTAAACTCCTGTCCTGCCTTCTGCCTTGCATTTGTCAGCACTACTGACTTTTCGTAGGTTTCGGCAAGTAAGGTATCGTACTTCTCCTTAGCCTCTGCCATATTTTTATCAAAATTCACAAGCTCATTAAGACGAGCTTCTGCATTATCTCTGTAAGTGAGAATTTCCTCAATAGTTGAGCCATACTTACGCTTTAGTTTATATATTTCATCAAGGCGAATTTCAATTTCTTCAAGTCTTGATGGGTTGAATTCTAAGTTATCAATAAGGTCATTTATCTCAACAGAAATATCCTGCAAAGAATATGAAAGGTCGCTAAGTCTGTTTGACAAGCCTTCAGCCTCATCGTAAAAATTAGATGCCTTAATAAGGTTTGTACTTGCCTGGTCCACAAGGTTACAGGCAGAGTCGCCACCACTGTATCCAGACAAATTATCCTTTGCCTTCTCAAGAAATGACCTGATTTTTTCACTATTTTGAAGTATCTTCTTTTCCTCATTTAGGCTTTCGTCCTCACCTATACTAAGGGACGCATTATCAATTTCATCAATTTGAAAGGACAACAAGTCAATTTCATAAAGACGCTGACTTTCGTCACCACCCTTGGAATTAAGAAGTTTTTTAAGTTTTATTAGTTCTTTATAGGAATTATAATAATCCTCTTTAAGAGAAGAAAGATTACCATAGTTGTCGATATAAATTATATGGGAGTCGCTCTGCATTAGCTCCAAACTTTCGTGCTGACCGTGAATATTGATAAGATTTATGCCCAGCTCCTTTAAGGTGGAAACTGTGGCGGGACGGTTATTTATTCTACAGGTGTTCCTACCGTTTAGGGAAAGTTCACGACTGAAAATAAGGGTGTTATCCTCAGCAGTAAAACCCATATCCCTTACCTTATCCATAATTTCCACACTTACATCTGTAAATGTGGCTGAAACATAGGCGCTGTCGCTACCGGTACGGATAATATCCTTGCTGGTGCGATGACCTGTTACTGCGTTTATAGAGTCGATAATAATACTCTTACCTGCACCTGTTTCACCGGTAAGGACATTAAGTCCCTGTGTGAAGTCAATATTTGTCTTTTCAATAACTGCAATATTCTCAATATATAGAGTGCTGAGCATAACTTCTCCTTAAAGTAATTTTTTAAATTCGGTTAGCAGATTTTCTGCCTTTTCCTTATTTCTTGCCACTATAAAAATGGTGTCATCACCTGCTAATGTTCCCACAATATCCTCAAGTTCAAGGTTGTCAAGGGAGGCACAGACAGCCTGTGCCATACCACTCATAGTTTTTACCACTACAATATTTTCTGCCACATCCACCTTTGATGCAGAGGAGGAGAAAAGTCCCTCAAAGCCTGTCAGCTTATCAGCTGAATTTCTGCCACCTGCTGTATAGTGGTACTTTCCCTCTGCACCCAGAGTTTTGGTTATTCTAAGTTCTTTAATATCTCGAGAAACTGTTGCCTGAGTAACATTAAAACCTGCGTCAGTAAGACGAGCAAGAAGTTCCTCCTGTGTATTTATGGAATAGCTATTTACAAGCTCAATTATAGCCTGATGTCTTTGTGACTTCATTATTCGTCACGCTCCTTTAGCTTTTCACTGACTTGACGATAAAAATTCCTATTTTTAAAGGAAATCATATCAAGGACATACTTTGATTTTTTTATAATAACCTTATCATCAGAAGAAAGTGGAATAACAATTTGTCCGTCAATGGTAAGGTAGCTTTTTTCATTTTCTGCATAGCTTTCTGAAATCGCAGTTAGAACTGACTCAGGGCTGAAAACAACTGTTCTTGCCACAAGGGAATGTGAGCAAATTGGTGTTAGTACAATGCAGTCCATACTTGGCTCAACCACAGGGCCACCAGCAGATAGAGAGTAGGCAGTACTGCCTGTTGGGGTTGAAAAAATAAGTCCGTCGGCTCTGTAGTGAGTGGTTTTTTCTCCATTAACACAGAGGGACATATCAATAATTCTTGAAAGCTGACCTCTTGAAATTACTGCATCGTTTATGCAGGAAAAGGACTTTGTGCCTGTTGACTTTTCCACAATAATATCAAGAACCATTCTTTTTGTAATTTTGTAATCCTTACTTAAAATTTTAAGTAGCAAGTCAATTTCAGAGGGTTCAACCTCGGCAGCAAAACCAAGACGACCTGCATTTACACCCACTATTGGAACATTATTCTCTGCTGCGTGACGGGCATTGTGAATTATTGTGCCGTCACCACCCACAGTAATGGCTGCATCACTTGAAGCAAAAAGGTCATCATCGTGTTCGTAGTACTTAATATTATCAAAGTCTGTAAATTCACCTTTTGCGTCAGCCTTCATAAGAATATCAGCACCCTTTGGTGACAAGAGATTTATAATTTCTCTTGCATACTGCAAGGCAATTTGCTTTTCAAGATTAACTTTAAGTGCAATTTTCATTTTGCTACCTCACTTTGCAAGTGTACTATGAGAAAGGCTTATAAGCTCCTTAACATCCACATCTGTAAGAAGTTCTGGTTCGTCACTTTTTCTAATATGTATAAGATACTCAATATTTCCCTCTGGCCCTTTTACAGGTGAAAAATCAAGATTAATGACAGAATAACCGTTTTGTAGGCAAAAGCTCCTTATATCCTCAACCACCATTTCGTGAATTTTAGGGTCACGAACAACACCCTTCTTCCCTACATTCTCCCTACCTGCCTCAAACTGTGGCTTAATAAGGCACACAGCCTCGCCATTTTCTGCAAGTAAATTCCTTGCAACAGGAAGAAGTAGCTTTAGGGAAATAAAGGAAACATCAATGGAGAAAAAGTCGATTTTATCAGGGACTTGTTCCTCTGTAACATTACGGAAATTTGTCCTTTCAAGGTTCACAACTCTCTCATCAGAACGAAGTTTCCAGGCAAGCTGACCGTAGCCAACATCAATGGAATACACCTTTTTTGCACCATTTTGTAGCATACAATCTGTAAAGCCACCTGTTGAGGCACCAATATCCATTGTGATTTTGCCATTTAAGTCAAGGTCAAAGTTATTCATAGCCTTTTCAAGCTTTAGTCCACCTCTTGAAACATACTTCAGGGTGTCCCCTCTAACTTCCAACTTAACATTCTCATCATATTGAGTGCCACATTTGTCGGCTTTTTGGTTGTCAACATAAACCTGCCCAGCCATAATTATAGCCTTCGCCTTTTCTCTGGACTCACATAAGCCCTTTTCATATATCAGTACATCTAATCTCTTTTTCATATTTTTTCCTTTATTTTATCTGCAATACTTTGGCTGTCAAGTCCAAGCTCACAAATTGCCTGATTTACAGTTTGATGGTCAACAAATCTATCATCAATGGCTTTGATATGAACCTCACCTGGGAAGCCAAGCTCACCAAGACTTGTGTAGTAGCTATAGGCAATACTGCCACTAAGCATACCTTCCTCAAAAAAGTATATTTTCTTATATTTAAGAGAACCCTCAAGGGCATCCTTTGGAATTGGCTTGATTCTGTTTAGCTTGAGAATACAAGCTTTTATACCTTGCTCATTAAGAATATTCCTTGCCTCACAGCAATTTGAAAACAGTCTGCCATAGGTTACAATGAGGATGTCGCTATCTAAGTCCCCATAGAAATCATAGAGAACATTTGCCTCTTTGTAGTCTTTTGGTCGATACAGCTCACTACCTCTTGGATACCTTACTGCAACAAGGCTTTCGTTATGATAAACTGCCTCATTTAAACACTTTTTAAGTCCGTCAAAATAACAAGGTGAATAGATGGTTGTGTTTGGCATTGAATTTAGCATTGAAACATCAAACACACCCTGGTGAGTTTCACCATCGTCACCTACAATACCAGCTCTGTCAATGGCAATAACTGTGTGTAGCTTTTGCATTGCAACATCGTGGAGCAACTGGTCATATGCCCTTTGCAAAAATGTGGAATACACTGCAAAAACAGGCACCATTCCCTTTGCTGAAAGACCGGCTGCAAAGGTAACTGCGTGTTGCTCTGCAATACCAACATCGTAAAATCTATCCTTAAACTCCTTGCAGAATTCATCAAGTCCAACGCCTGGCGTCATAGCTGCTGTAATAGCGCAAATTCTCCTGTCCTTAGCAGCAATATTACACATATATTCCCCAAATACAGAGGAAAAGCTCTCCTTACTCTGTGGACTTTCACCTGTTTGTATATCAAACTTATTGATACCGTGGAAGGTTTTGGGGTCTTTTTCTGCGTATTCGTAGCCCTTGCCTTTCTTGGTAACAACATGAACAAGAACAGGGCCACTTGCCTTTTTGGCAGCCTCAAAGGTTTTGTCAAGCTCATCAATATCGTGGCCATTAACAGGTCCAAAGTATGTGAACCCGAAATTTTCAAAAATGGTATTTTTATATGCTAAAGCCTTTATACTATTTTTTAGATACTTAATGAATTTTACAAAATACTTGCCAATAAAAGGTACTTTTAGAGAAACCTTCTCTATCTTGTTATTAAGGCGAAGATACCAAGGATTAACTCTAACCCTTGTAAGGTGCTTTGCAAATGCACCAACATTCTTGCTAATTGACATTTTATTATCATTAAGCACTACAATGAACTTCTTTGCGTTTCTGCCAGAGTGATTCATAGCCTCAAGTGACATACCACCTGTAAAGGCACCGTCACCAATTACAGCTACTGTATAGCTTTTGTCGCCCTTAATTCGCTTTGCCTCTGCCATACCAAAGGCAGCTGAAATTGAGGTGCTACTATGCCCTGCGTTGAAATCATCATACTTGCTTTCATTCCTCTTTGGAAAGCCTGACAGACCACCCTTTTGACGGATAGTATCAATCATTGAAAATCTGCCTGTTAGCATTTTGTGAGTATAGGTTTGGTGTCCTACATCCCAAACAATGCTGTCATATGGTAGTCTAAATGACTTGTGAAGGGAGATTGTCAGCTCCACTACACCAAGGTTAGATGCAAGATGCCCACCATTGACAGAAACTACTTCTATTAACTTGTGTCTTATTTCCTCACATAAAGCATCAAGCTGTTTTGGAGGTAGCTTTCTAAGCTCCTCCGGACTATTTATGTGGGATAGAATATTATATTCTGACATTTCCTTACTCTGAACTGATTATCAGTTCTTTCTTTCTGACATTTTTAAAGCAATAGCCTTTAGCTCCTCTGTATCTCCCTTTAGATTACTAAGAGCATTTATGGCATTTGCTGTGTATTCCTTTACAAGTTTTTTACATTCTTCTAAACCCAACAGGGTTACAAATGTAGATTTTTCATTTTCCTTGTCGCTTCCAATTGGTTTACCAAGCTCCTCAACGCTACTTGTAACATCAAGAATATCATCCATAATTTGAAAGGCAAGTCCAAGATTTTCCCCATAAGCTGTGGCAAAACCGATTTCCTCATCAGTAGCACCACCAATTATTGCACCCATTGTACAGGCTGACTTTATTAGTGCACCTGTTTTCTTTTGGTGCATATTTTTTAGCACATCAAGGGAAACCTTCTTATGCTCTGAAAGCAGGTCAATAACCTGACCACCAATCATACCCTTATATCCAGCGTAATCTGCCATTACTCCTGTACACTTTACTGCCTTTTCAGCTCCAACAAGAGCGACTGTATCACTACTTAGCATAACGGAAAAGGCATTTGTAAGTAGGGCATCCCCTGCAAGGAGGGCAATATCCTCACCAAAAGCCTTATGATTTGAGGGCTTACCTCTACGCAAATCGTCATCATCCATACAAGGCAAATCATCGTGAATAAGGCTGTAGGTATGTATCATTTCAATACCACAAGCAAAAGGCAAGGCAGAGTTTACATCAGCACCAAATGCCTTTGCAAATAGGATTACAAGAGTTGGTCTTATCCTCTTACCACCTGCTTCAAGGGAATATTCCATTGAGTCAACAAGACATTTTTCAATTAAAGCCTTTCTTTCCTCATTATTAGGAAGATACTCCTTTAGCTTATCTTCAATAACCTTTACATAATCCATTAAACTTCACCACCAGACCTAATTCTCTCAATTTCTTGATTTATCAAAGTTAGCTGTCCCTGTGCCTTGTCAAGTGCCTTATAGCAATCATCAAGGGTAAGGGCAGCCTCTTTATATATTTCCATAGCCTCATTTATAGGAATGTTTTTGTCCTCTAACTTGGCAAGTTGTGTCTTTAATTTTTGATTTAGTTCCTCAATGGTAAGCTCTTTGCTCATAACAACCTCTCATTCTATATACGACATAAGTTTTTTCAGTCTGTGATTAACGCCACTTCTGCTGATTTTGTCACTGGTAAGTTCTCCTAAGTCCCTTAGGGACATATCAGGATTATCCAGCCTAAGCTGTGCCATTTCCTTTAGCTCTGGTGACAAGGTCTTATATTTATCACTTTTCATCAGCTTTAAAATTGCATTTGTCTGCTTTGCAGAGGCATCCACCGTTTTTTTAAGATTGTGTAGCTCTGAATTAACTTTACGAACGGTAATATTTCTCACCTGTTTTAGTGCCTTTGCACCCATAATTTCCATAGCACTATTGGTTGCTCCAATGTAGGTAAGGAAGTCGGCAATCTGTTCGGAATCCTTAAAATATACTATGAAATGCCCCTGTCTTGTTACTGACTTGGGTTTTAAGGCGCAGGGTTCAACCTCGCAAAGTAAGGTTAGCAGGTCGTTGGCAAGATTCCTATATGGTACTTTAAATTCAAGGTGATAGTTTTTTTCAGGGTTTGAAACGCTACCACAGGACATAAACGCACCACGAAGAAATGCTGACAGCTCTTTTTCATCGGTAATATTTGCCCTATTGAGCCTTAAAGTAACATCTCCCTTGCTATAGCCAAAGCTTTCGTAAATTCTATTGCAATCCTCTGAATTTATGAGCCTTGTTGTAATCAGCTGATTCTTGGAATTTCTAAGTTTAAGGCTTTGTAAAGACTCAATCATCGGGCAATAAAGCTTTGTAAGTACAGTTTTTAAACATTCATTTATATATTTATTTTCAGTTGTAAAGACAATTTCATCATATGTAAATTGCTTTGAAAACAGCAGTAGCCCATAGCAAAGGGCGTAGCTTTCTTTATCATCTGCTAAAGGCACAGAGGAAAGCTCCCTTTTTGTTTCAAAGGAAAATGACATAAATATACTCCTTACTGTTTAGTAATATCTCTGTGGGAAATTGTGGTTGGATAACCTAAATCATGGAGGTGATAGTGAACATATCTTGCCAGTGTAACTGAACGGTGTTTACCACCTGTGCAACCAATGGCAATTACAAGCTCACTCTTACCCTCCTTTTTGTAAAGTGGCAGAGAAAAGTCAAGTAAGTTCTGAATTTTGTCGAGGAACTCCTTGCTAATATCCTCCTTCATAACATAATCCCTAACAGCCTTATCAACACCTGTTAGATTTTTAAGCTCAGGAACATAGTATGGGTTTGGCAGACATCTTGCATCAAAAATAATATCAGCCTCAAGAGGAATACCGTACTTAAATCCAAAGGACATACAGGTTACCCTCATTGAACCCTCTGGTCCTACTGAGAAAAGGTCAACAACTCTTTCTCTAAGCTGTTTCATAGACATAAGAGAGGTGTCAATAGAATAATCTGCGTGTATCTTGATGCTATTAAGACAATGCTGTTCAAGCTCTACAGCCTTTTCTACGGAACGATTCTCAACCATATCAACAAGAGGATGGGTTCTTCTTGTTTCCTTAAACCTGGTAATTATTGTTTCCACCTTTGCATCAAGGAAAAGAATTTTAAACTTTTTGCCCTGACGAGTAATTGGGAGAATTTCGTTATATAAATTTTCAAAGGAATCGGTGCTTCTTATATCAATACCAACAGCACACTTCTTCATTTTTTCGTTTTTAGAATTAAGACATAAATCATAGAAGGTGCCAAGGAGTAGTGGTGGCATATTGTCAACACAATAATAGCCCAAATCCTCCATAGCTCTTAAGGCAGTGGATTTTCCTGCCCCTGACATACCAGAAATTACTATTAGTTCCATTACAGTCTGATAACCTCCGTTTCAAGAAAATATCCTGTTTCTTCCTTAACCCTTTTCTGAACATTCTCAATAAGGGTGTTTACATCCTTTGCAGTTGCGTTGCCTTTATTTATGACAAAGCCTGCGTGTTTTGTGCTGACCTCTGCTCCACCTACAGAATAACCCTTAAGCCCACAGGACTCAATAAGGGTACCTGCAAATGCTCCTTCAGGTCTTTTAAAGGTACTACCAGCTGATGGGTATTCTAAAGGTTGCTTGCTACGGCGTCTGCCAAGTAGGTCGTTCATTTTTTCTTTAATTTCAGCATTGTCGCCCTTAGTAAGTGCAACAGTACAGCCTGTTATTATATATCCGTTTGTTTTAAAAACAGATGTTCTGTAGCCAAGGTTCATTTCATCTAAGGTGAATGAGCCTTCCTGGCCATTTTCTGAAACATAACTTGCTGAAAAAAGGCAATCCTTCATTTCTCCACCATAGGCACCTGCATTCATAAACACAGCGCCACCCACAGAGCCAGGAATACCATAGGCAAATTCAAGTCCTGATAAGTCATTCATAAGTGCAACCTTACAGAGCTTCATAAGTGAAGCACCTGCACCTGCATAAATTTTGCCATCTTCAAGTACTTTTATTTCCTCAAAATCTCCACCAAGAGAGATTACTGCACCCTTAATGCCATTGTCGGACACAAGGAGATTACTGCCCTTGCCAAGGGTGAAATAAGGTATATTATTTTCCTTTGTAAAGGAAATAACTGCCTTTAATTCCTCTATATTTTTTACTGTAACAAAAACCTCTGCATCACCACCGATTTTAAAGGTAGTGTGGCTTTTCATAGGCTCATTACAGATATATTCAATATTTTTGCTATTTAAAAATTCTATAAATTTTGTCATATTACTCTCCAAGTCCTGTTTCCACCTTAATTGACTGAACTTCCTCCTCACCTACGCTCATACCAAGATTTTCAAGAAGTTCAAGAGCTGCATTGTAGCCCATTTTTTTCTGTCTATTATTCATAGCTGCAACTTCAATAATCATAGATAGATTTCTACCTGGGTGAACAGGAATTGTGGTAACAGGTACTTTAACTCCCATAATTTCTGTATATTCGCTGTCAAGTCCCATTCTATCATAGGCTTTGTTTGGGTCCCAAATTTCCATATTGATAACCATATCAATCTTTTCACTCTGCTTAATAGCACCCATACCGAAAATACGCCTTGCGTTGATAATACCGATACCACGAAGCTCAATGAAGTGACGAATATTTTCAGGGGAAGTACCCACAAGTGTTTTCTTAGAGGTACGGCGAATTTCAACAGCATCATCAGCTACAAGTCTATGACCACGCTTTATAAGTTCTATTGCTGTTTCACTTTTACCAACACCACTATCACCTGTAATAAGGCAACCCTCACCATAAACTTCCACAAGTACACCGTGGCGAGTAATTCTTGGTGCAAGTTCATTACTAAGATAGGAAATAAGATTACCTGAAAGCTCACTTGTTGTTTCAGAAGTTCTTAAAATTGGTATGCTATATTCCTCTGCTGCCATTAGTAGTGGATTTGATGCCTGCATATTTCTTGTAATGATAACAGCAGGAGGTCCCATACTAAAAATGGTACTCAGTGCGTGGTTTTGCTGTTCGGCACCGAACTTGTTGAGGTAGCTATACTCTGTATAGCCAAGAATCATAATTCTTCTTTTATCAAAAAATTCAAGGTAGCCTGTCAATTCCAATCCTGGTCTGTCAATATCTGCTGAAGTTATCATAATTGTGTCTGGGTCAACAGGCATAAATACCTTTTCAAGTGACAATTCCTTTATAAGCTTATCAAGAGAAACTTTATAATCAGATGCCATAATAAAAATCCTTTCCTATTATTTTTGCATATACCTACACTTATAATTATACATTGTTTATTATACTATATAGAAAAGGAAATTTAAATACCGATTTAGAATTATAATGATATTTTTTTATAGAATTTTGCTAAATTGTTATTTGCTTGACTTTTATTTCTCCGTCACTTTCATATAACATTGTAAATTTATCCCCTTTAAGGTAAGAATTGTAACTGCATATTCTTTCATCACAAATATTGCTATTCTTAATAGTGATGTATATTTCCTCTGTAGTTACCTCTCCCTTTTTTAGCATATTAAGAGGTTCTTCCTCGCTAAGGGTTACTCTTGTGTCAGGTGGAATTTCATTATTATCTTTTAGCTGTTCAATTAAGGAGTATAGTTCCTTTACTGTTACCTCTGCTGAAATTATTATTTCCTTACTGTGAGAAAGAAAGGGTCTTAGGTCATATTTTTTCTTAATTTCTTTTAAAGAAGTATCAAATTTTACATAGTCAACCTCATAGAGCTTTGGTTCTTTTACAGTATCTGTAACAAGTATAAGTTTTTCAGGAGTTAGCACTATGGCATCTGACACAAGCTTTGTGCTGATTTCATACCCACTACAGCCTGAAAGGCTAAGTGTAACTAAAAGAATTATTGCAAGTAATTTAACCTTCATTTTTCTTCTCCTTTATCACCACATAAATTGGAATTATCAGTGCAATTATTAGATAAAGCACCAAGAGAAAATATTTGTTAAGGATAATATCACTTAGATTTTTATTATAGAGAGTTACTACGGAAAGAGCGTAAACAATGGCAATATAAACTATAGACATTAGCCTTGTGTGGCAGTTGGTTATTGATTTTACAGAAAGGGAAAAATATAAAACTCCAAAAAACACGCACATAATGGAAAATGCAATAAAGAGTCCGGAAAATCCCATTGGTATTACCTTACAGGAAAGCTCTGACAGGGTATAAAAAGGGTATCTATATTCGGAAATATCAAGTAGCTTTACAAAGCAAATAACAGAGGAAAGTATAAGTGAAGCAATTATAAAAGGAAAAACAACTGATGTTACCTTGGCTTTTATAATATTCCTGAAAAACAACATAGAAAAAAGTGCAGGAGAAAAGGCTATGATTATCCCTATGCTATCTGTAATGTTAAATGATTTTTCATTATCAGAAAAATGAGATATATCAGAATATGGCAAAAGGGAGAAAATCAAAATTAGTGACAATATTACAAACGAAACTGCAATTATACTACTCCTTGAAATTTCCTCTATTCCCTTTGTTGCAGGATACAGAACCGACAACAGCAAAAGTGCTGATATGAAATATCTTGGAGTTTCTGTATTTACCAAGGTGCTGAAAAATACTGAAAATTCGTTGACAATATAGACAGACACAAGGACAGTGAAAATTGACGCCACTATTTTTAGCAAAAATGGTATTTTGAAATTTTCTTTTGAAGAAATTAACAAAGTTGGTATCAACATCAAAAATGAGAAAAGTACAGAAATTACCATTGTAAAACAGGACATACTGCGAGAAAGCATTGTAATAAACCCAAGGATAGAAATCATCAAAAGCACAGCAAACTGTAGAGGACTAATTTTTTTCTTCAAAATCACACTCAACTCCTGTCATATTCTGTACTTTAATTTGGTGCTTAGAAAGTCTGTGCCAGTCACTACGGATAAAGTTGTCGGCTATAACCCCTTTTGAAAGAGGTGCTATTGGGGACATAAATGGCACACCAAAGCTTTTAAGGGAGGAGGCTCCAACAATTCCAACAAGAGAAACAAGAACTATTCCTATAAAGCCAAAGCTACCTCCTGCAATAATAATAAGGAACTTCATTACCGTTAAAGTTCCATATAAATCAGGGACAACGTAGGAGCAAATGGCTGAAAAGGCAACTATAATAAGGGTTGTTGCACATATTAAACCTGCCGACACACCTGTTTCACCAATAACCAAAGCTCCTGCTATACTGACGGCGTGACCAAGTGGCTTTGGCAAACGAAGTCCTGCCTCTCGCATAACCTCATACATAAAGGACACCAAAATCACCTCTAACATCAAGGGAAATGGAGTGTCGGCAAGGGACTCTGCAATATGATTCAGTAAATTTCTTGGTAAGGTTTCCGGGTGGAAATTGGTTATAGCCACAAAAAGTCCTGGTAGGTACAAGGCAAAGAGAAATGAAATATACTTTAAAATTCTTATGAATGATGCAAAATAGGGTCGATTGGAGTAGTCATCAAAATTTTGAAAGTTCTCAATAAAAAGATGTGGCACAATAATTGCAGAGGGTGTGCCGTCAACAAGCAGACCTATTCTACCCTCTGTAATTTTTCCACATAGGGTATCGGGTCTTTCTGTAACACCAACTGTTGACAACAAAGTATTATGGTTAGTGTCACCTAAATAGGAAACAAGGTAGCCAGATGCCAGAACTGTGTTAAGGTCAATAGCCTTTAGTCTTTTTATAAGCTCCTTTAAAATTTTATCAGAAACAGCTGTTTTGATGTAACAAAGACAAATTTGGGTTCTTGACAAATCTCCCAAAGTCATAGTTTTGAACACTAAGTCAGGACTTTTTATTCTTCTTCTAACAAGGGTCATATTGATACGAAGTGGCTCTGTAAATCCTTCCCTACTGCCTCTAAATACCATTTCAGATGAAGGTTCGCTAACGCCACGAAAGGAAAATCCCTGTATTCCCACCACAAGCATTTTGTCATAACCATCAACGGCAACAATGGCAAAGCCTGACATTGAAAGGTCCATAATCTGACGGAAGGTATCAGCCTCAATAATTTCACTTGAGGCAAGAACCTTGTCACGAATATACTCATACTTATTGCAGTTAGTGGGAATTATTGTACTGATTAGAGGTTCTGCAACTGCCAGGGTTAAACCCTCTTTATTTACCATACCTTCAATAGTGAATATGGCAACAGCAGTTCCGTCAGGAAGAATTAAGTTACGGACTGTAAAATCAGCTGAATTGTCTGTTAAGTTTTTCAAATAATCAATATTTCTCTGCAAATCCTTATACATTTTATCACCAATATTATATTGGATTTTTCTCCCCTATTTATGCGAATGAATGTATTTTAGAAGAAGATTTTGTAATGCTATTAGTGGTGATGATATGTTTATTTCAATAATAAGAACGGTAATCCTCTATATTTTCATACTTATTGCCCTGCGTATTATGGGCAAAAGACAGCTGTCGGAAATGCAGAATAGTGAGCTTGTTATAACCTTGTTAATATCTGATATTGCAGTTATGCCAATGCAGAACACAAGCCAACCTTTGCTATCAGGCATTGTTCCTATACTGATTTTGATTTCCCTTGAAATTGTATTTTCTGTAATTATGCTGAAAAGTGGCAAGTTCAGAAAAATTGTATGTGGCTCACCTGAAATGGTTATCCGTGACGGAGAAATTCTCCAAAAGCAACTTAAAAGGCTGAGAATGACCACTGAGGACTTGTGTGTTCAGCTAAGGCAACAGGGTGTATTTTCCCTTGAAGATGTGCAGTACTGCATAGTAGAAACTAACGGTGATGTTAGTGTTTTGGAAAAGCCTGAAAAACGCTCTCCCTCTGCTGAGGATATGGGTATAAAAATACCAGACAAAGGCATTGAAACTGTAGTAATTAACGATTCAAGGTACCTTTCTAACTCCCTACAGCTTATAAACCTTGACACAAAATGGGTTGATTCTGTGCTGAAAAAGGAAAATGTTTCTATTGATGATGTGTTTATTATGACCGCCAACAGAGATAAGGAATATAGCATTATAAGGAGGAATATGGATTGAAAAGACTGTGGTATGTATTAGTCCTTGTGGTGATTGCACTTGGTGTATGCTTTTTTGAATTTTTTTCAGTGAGAAACTGCTACGAAAAGTTTGTTAAGGACATTGATAATACAAGAATTTATGTGAATAATAATGACTTTGAAAATGCCAACAGGCTATCAAAGAAAATCAAAGAGGAATGGGATACTAGCGAGAAAAAGCTGAACTTCATTTTAGAGCATACTGTTATGGATGAATTAAGCAAAGATATTTCTGAATTGCCTGACTATACAGACAAAGAAAGCAAGGATGATTTTCTTTCAATCAATGACAGAATAAAAAAACAGCTCACCAGCTTATATACCAGTGAACTGCCTATTTGGGAAAATATTTTTTAATTTTTATCTTCTAATAATTTTTGCAACAATGGAGAAAATTATAAAAAGTATCAAATTTATAATAACTACAGTTGCCCCTGCCGGAGTGTTAAACCCAAAGGAAATAAACATTCCTGCAAAAAAGCAAACTAAGGACACCACAACAGAGCTGATTATAACACTACGGAAGTTCTTAAAAAGCCTCATTGAAGTAAGGGATGGGAAGATTATTAGGGCAGAAATCAGTAGTGTACCCATAACCCTCATACCGATAACAATAGTTAAAGCTGTTAGCACAGCAATAATCATATTATAAACATTTGATTTTGTGCCTGTTGCCTTGGCAAAGTCCTCATCAAAGGTAACTGCAAAAATCTTGTTGTAGAAAATGAAAAAGGATAAAACAATTACAACTGAAAGCACGATTGCAAAAACTGCATCGGTTTTACCTATTGCAATAATTGAACCAAAAAGGTAGCTATTAAGGTCGCTGTTCATTCCACTAAGAGAACACACTACAATACCTATTGCTAAAGATGATGAACTGATAATTGCAATAGCAGAGTCACCACTGATTTTGCTGTTGGAGGAAATTTTCAGCAGTACAAATGCTGAAATAATAACCATTGGTAATGCAAAATAAATTGGTGTTAGGTTGGCTGCTGCACCAATTGTAATTGCACCAAAGCCAACATGGCTTAGTCCGTCACCTATCATAGAATACTTCTTAAGGACAAGTATCGCTCCAAGGAGAGCAGCACAAAGGGAAACAAGTGAACCTACAACCAAAGCTCTTGTTACAAAGCCATAGGAAAAGAAATCAAGCATTATTAACTCTCCTTCCTGTTGAATGTGCGCAATCATCACAAGGGCATTCAGTCAAAAGAAATTTGTTGCCAACATCACTATGGATGTACTGATGTGCTGTACCGAAAAAAGTTGTATCTGAAATATGAAGAATATGACTTGCATTACGAACAGCGCTGTTAATATCGTGAGTAACCATAATTACAGTAATGCCCTTTTGGTTTATATCTTTAATAAGACTATACATATCTGCTGTTGCAATAGGGTCAAGACCGGTTACAGGTTCATCAAGAACAATTACCTTTTCTGTAGCACACAAAGCCCTTGCAAGCAGAACCCTTTGTTGCTGACCACCTGAAAGGTCACTAAAGGATTTTTTTCTAAATTCTGTCATATTCACCATTTCAAGGTTCTTAATTGCAGTTGCCTTGTCCTTGCTATTATGGAAAATATGGAATTTTCTATTTATACATCCTGACAATACAACCTCCATAACAGATGCAGGAAAATCCTTTTGCATCATTTTCTTTTGTGGTAAGTAGCCAATCTGTGACTTGTCAAGATTATTATAGATAATTTCTCCCTTACTTGGTGTGTTAAGTCCTAAAATTCCCTTCATAAGAGTGGACTTGCCACTTCCATTTTCACCAACAATGCAGAGGTAGTCACCGTCATTGACACTAAAACTTAGATTTTCAAGAACAGGTATTCCCTCATAGCCCATTGTTATGTTATTAACCTCTATCAACGACATTATGAGAGAGCCTCCTTAATGGCAACGGAATTTTTGGCAAGAAGTGTATTATAGGTTTCTCCTGCGTCAATACTCTTTTTACTTACATTTTCATAATCATAGAAGGTTACAACCTTAACGCCTGTATCCTCTGCCAAGGTTTCTGCAACATTATTTCCTGAATTTGCAAGTTTGATAATGGCTTTATATTTTTCATCTTTAATTATTTTTTCAAGCGAAGAAAGCTTATCAAGGCTTGGCTCAGTTTCAGAGCTACAACCAGGGAAGGCACATTCCCAATCAATAGCGTACTGACTTGTGAAATAAATTAAAGGGAACCTATCCCCTACAATAATTTTCCTCTTATTTGCAGATGAAACAATACTTTCGATAGATTGGCTAATTGAGTACATTTCCTGTGTATAAGCAGAATAATTATCCTTGTATTGCTGAGAGTTTTTAGCATCAAGCTTTTGCATTTGTGACATTATATGTCCCATAAGATTAGAGGCATTTCTTGGACTAATCCAGATGTGTTCGTCCATTTCATCCCCCTGGTTATGCTCAGCATCCTGTTCAAGAATTGGCTCAACATAATCTGTCATTTTCATAATAGTAGGAAGATTTTCTTGGTCAAGGGAATTGATTATATTTTCAACCCAAGTATCACTTTCGCCACCATTATAGATGAAAATGTCGCAATTCTGAATTTTTGCTATATCCTGTGCAGTTGGCTCAAATGAATGAATATCAGTACCAGCAGGAATAAGTATATCCACCCTTGCATTATCCCCTGCAATATTTTTTGCAAAATCATAGTAAGGGAAGATTGTAGCAACAACAGAAAGTCTATTGTCGGACTCATTTTCGCCACTACTTCCACAGGCTGCAAAAGAAAGTGTAATAATTATTGTAAGTAGAATTGAAAAAAACTTTTTCATAGTACACCTCAAAGGGTAAAATTGGTAATTTGTATTAAACAAATAAAGGGTGGATAACCCACCCTTTAAATTTTTAGTTTTTCTTAGCTTTGTGCTTCTGCCACATAACCCAAAGTGGACCTGCAATACATACAGAGCTGTAGCAACCTGAAATAACACCAATCATCATTGGTAGAGCAAAGCTTGTTACAGATGAGATATTGAATATCATTGAAACTACAAGTACTGTACCGATAGCACAGAGAGTTGTGAGTGAAGTAAAGATTGTTCTCTTGAGAACCTTTGTAGCGCTGTAATCAAATACATAGCCGATATCTTCCTTAGCACCCATTTTGCGTCTTTCTTCACGAACACGGTCGTAGATAACGATTGTATCGTTAAGTGAGTAACCCAGAATCATAAGAACAACAGCAATAAAGTTGGAGTCGATTGACATCTGGAAAATAACGTACATAAAGTAAATCATAGCCACATCGTGGAAGAGGGCAACAAGTGCCATTACACCGGCAGAAAGACCACCGATACGACGGAAACGGATTGTAACATAAAGTACCATAAGTACACAAGCAAGGCCAACAGCTGCAAGACACTTCATAAGGAACTTGAAGCCCATTGTGCTTTCAATAGCTGAAGCCTCTTGAACCTTGAACTTTGCGTCTGGATAAGCCTTCTGCAGAGCACTTGTAAGGGAATCCTGTTCCTTTGAAGAAATAGCCTTTGTGCCAGAGAACTGAACCTTAATTTTATAAGCATCAGCCTTTTCAGTATCAGAAAGCATATCAGAGCTTACAGATGTAGTAACCTGCATCTTTGTGTTATCCTGAATAATATCGTCAAGCTCGTTCTTGTCAATATCACCAACATATGAATATGAAATGTAAGAACCACCACTAAACTGAATGTCAAGCTGTGTTCCGAAAATCACATTACAGATGATACCAATAAAGATGATACCAAGGGAGATGCCGAAGAATATTTTACTTGCTTTAGTAAAACGAAGAATCTTATTATCCATTATTCTTGCCACCTCCAAATAGAGATTTGCGTCTTACTGCCTTAATGCCAACAAGACTCTTGAGCATTACTCTTGATAGGAATACGCCCATAATAAAGTTGGAAACAACACCCATTAGTAGAGTGTAACCAAATGCGTAGATTGTACCTGTTGTAGATGCACCAAACATAAATGAAAGAATGTTTGCTGTACCAAATACAAGAAGTAGAATTACTGAAACAATAACAACTGTCATATTACCGTCAATGATAGCTGAAAGTGAGTTCTTTGTACCTCTGTCAATAGCACCGTCAAGTGTTTTACCAGACTTAAATTCTTCCTTAATTCTTTCAGCAGTAATGATGTTTGCGTCAACACCCATACCAATTGAAAGTATGATACCTGCAATACCAGGAAGTGTCATTGTAAAGGAATTAAATACTGGGAAGTACCTTGAAATAGCTGCTACTGAAAGTCCAACCTGACCGAGAAGAGCAATAACTGCAACTACACCAGGTAAACGATACATAACAATCATAAAGATACAGATTAGTAGGATTGCAATTACACCTGCAATAGCCATAGCTGTAAGTGAATTTTCACCAAGTGTTGGTGAAACAACACCGTGGGACTTGATTTCAAGCTTGAAAGGAAGTGCACCACCCTGAATCTGATTAGCAAGCTTTGTAGCTGACTCTACATCAAAGTTACCAGAAATCTGTGCTTTACCACCTGTGATTTCCTCATTGATTGTAGGAGCAGAAAGCATTTCATCATCCATCCAGATGGAAACAACCTGATTTACATACTGCTTTGTAATATCTGCAAACTTCTTAGCACCCTCGTTGTTGAACTCAAGGTTAACAACATACTTGCCTGCTTCCTCCTGGCTTGGAGCTGGTTCAGCCTTCTTAACATAAGAACCATCCATAAGAATTTCCTCTGTGTCATCCTTAGGTGTCTTATAAACAGGCTCACCATTTGAGTTAAGCGCAGTTGACTCATAGGAGTTGCCAGGTCTGAAGGTTAGCTTTGCTGTTGAGCTAATTTCCTCCAGTGCCTTTGAGTCATCATACTCAGTTTCTCCTTCTTTCCAAGGGAAACGAACAATGATGCTGTCTGTGCCACTGTCTGTATAAAGTTCGTAATCTGTAATACCACTTGATACCATACGAGTTTCAATAATTGCCTTCGCTGATTCAAGCTCTTCGTCTGTAGCATCCACGCCGTCTGCTGGAACAAATGTTGCTTCAACACCGCCCTGGATGTCAATTCCCCATCTGATATCGCTGATACCCTTGATAACTGTGTGCTTAACATCACCTGTGTAATAGGATACACCGAAGATAGCTGTGTAGCTAAACAGAAGTATCAGAATAGCGACAATGAAGAATACAGGCTTTGGAATTCTTTTCATGCCTATTCCTCCAAAAATTTTTATTATTCGTGTAATTGAAAATGCCATTGTTTAAAAAACAAAATACTCTGTCATCTTCAATTCAGAACATAACAGAGTAAATTATACTTTTTTTTAGGCAAAAAGTCAATGGATTTACAGAATATTTCATAAATCCATAATAATAATTTGTAGATTAGTACAAATTATCAGTTAATATTTGTGCAATCAGATAAATAAAGTAAAATCATTGTAAACTTTTGTTAATAAATCTGTTACACTATTATGCTTTTTCAAGTAGCTTGTTTACAGCAGCAAGTTTTGTAGCTACGCAAAAGATATTCATAGCACTTCTTAATTCACTAACTGGTGGGAGAGTTGGAGCAATACGAATGTTGCTGTCCTTTGGGTCTTTACCAAGTGGATAGGTAGCACCTGCACCTGTAAGCACAACACCAGCCTCCTTACAAAGAGCTACAACAGCTTTTGCTGTACCTTCCATAACATCAACTGTTACAAAATAGCCACCATTTGGGTTATTCCACTTTGCAACACCTGTGTCCTTTACCTTTTCTTCAAGCTGTGTAATTACTTCTTTGAACTTTGGCTTTAGAACCTCTTTATGCTTTTCCATATGAGCCTTTAAGCCCTCAAAGTCACCAAAGAACTTAGCGTGACGAAGCATATTTAGCTTATCATAGCTGATTGTTTGGAAATTATACTTTGTTTTAAGCATCTTCATATTACTTTCAGATGCTGCCATTGCTGCTACACCACTACCTGGGAAGGTGATTTTTGAAGTTGATGAAAATAGGATTGGTAAATCAACATTACCTGTCTTTTCACATTCACTCATAAGGCTAAGAAGTGTATCAGGGTTATCTGATACATCGTGAATACAATATGCATCATCCCAGAAGATTCTGAAATCCTTTGCCTTTGGCTTTAAGGCAGCAAATCTTTTTACAGTTTCATCACTATAAGTAATACCCTGTGGGTTACTGTACTTTGGAACACACCAAATACCCTTTATGCTGTCGTCATTAGCAACAAGGTTTTCAATCATATCCATATCAGGACCTGATTCTGTCATTGGAATTGTAATCATTTCAAAACCAAAATATTCAGTAATACTAAAGTGTCTATCATATCCTGGAACAGGACATAAGAACTTTCTGTCCTTAACCTCCTGCCAAGGCTTTTCCCCCTCAACAGGTGATTTATACATAAATGCAGCAACAGTATCAAACATCATATTAAGAGATGAGTTGCCACCAACCATAATCATTTCTGGCTTAACCTGTAGCATACCTGCAAAAAGTGGCTTAATATCAGGAATACCATCCATAAGGCCATAGTTACGGCAATCAATGCCTGTTTCTGATTTGCAATCGCTGTCTGAATTTAGCACATCAAGAAGGCCGTTGGATAAATCAAGTTGTTCAACACCAGGCTTACCTCTTGACATATCAAGGTTAAGGCCAAGTGCCTTGTAGCTGTCATATTCCTTTTCGAGAAGTTCTTTCTCATTTAAAAGCTGTTCTTTTGTCATTTCTGAATAATACATATACATTACCTTTCATAAACCCACAAATTTTCCTTTTACATACCACTATATTGTAATACTTCGCTTATAAAAATGCAAGTAGAATTTTTTGTCTTGCATTTTACTGTTTTTGTAAACAATAACAAATTCCCCACAAAAAACGATGTGGGGAATTGAACATATTAAGAAATAATTACACTTTAATAGTATTTGTAGTAATCGTAGGACTTATATCTTCCGTATTTACTATATTTTCCATATTTCTTAGATTTACCACCTGATGGATTGCAACCAACCTTTAAGAAACCAACAGGCTTTGCACCTGCAGTTTCACAAGTGTTAATAAAGTTTTGAATATCACCGTGGGTTGTTACGCCCTCACGAACAATTACAAGGTAGCCTGCCACCATATCCTTAACAAGCAAAGCATCGGTAACAATACCGATAGGTGCAGTATCCATAATTACATAGTCATATTCCTTTTTAAGGGTATCTACAAGCTTTGCAAAACCGTCAGAAGCAATTAGCTCAGATGGATTTGGAGGAATTGTGCCAACTGTCAGCACATCAAGATTTGAAAGAACATCCTTGTGCATAACTTCCTTGTAGCTTTTATCATTAACAAGAACAGAAGTAAGTCCAACTGTATTGTCAATTTTCAAAAGGTTATGAACATTTGGACGGCGAAGGTCGCAGTCAATGAGAAGAACCTTTTTGTCCATTTTTGCAAAAGAAATTGCAATATTACAGGTTGCTGTACTTTTGCCCTCTCCCTTATTCCAAGAGGTAACGGCAAAGCAGTTATCCCCTGCTGCTGAAAGGGAAAACTGAATATTTGTACGAGCAATCTTGTATCCCTCAATTATGGCAAACTTACCTGATGAGGAGGCTTTTTCAGATGTAGAATAGGATTTTGAAGTATATGTAGAATAGTTATTATTCTTCTTAGTTGTATGTATTTTTAACTTCACTGTAGCCACCTCCCTTTGCTGTATCAAAATCAAGAATTTCACCAAATACAGGAATCTTGTACATCTTAAACAAATCATCGTCATACTTAACTGTTGTATCAATTAGTTCAAGAATGAAAGAAATAATAAATGCAATTACAAGTCCACCGATTAAGCCGTACAGGGCAAACTTGCTAACATTAGGATAAGTACTTGAGCTTGGCACTGTTGCAAACCTTGTTACAGTAACGCCACCTGCTGCAAAAATTTCATCAAAAAGTCCTGTCTGCTCCTTAGTACCTGCAATACGGTTGGCAACAGCATTACAAACATCAGCACAGTTCTGTGGGTCGGATGAAGTCATTGTTATTGTAAGGAAGTTACTTTCCTCAAGCTGAGTAATGGCCATTGTGCAACCATTAAGCATATTATTTATCTCAACATTATTTGTAAATAGTGTTGTACAATACTTTGCAAGTGTTTGAGAAGCTGTAAGGTCGCTGGAGAAAATCTTAACAGGGCCATTGCTATTGCTACTATATTCGTCCTCAATATCGTTGATTTGGTCGTTTTCATCACCGTCTGAGTCATCAATGCCCTGGGCAGCAGCCTGTTCGGCAGATTCCTTTGCTGCATCCTGTAATGTGTAATTCTGAACAATTACCATTGCACTTGCAGAATACTGAGGGGTCACGAAAAAGTTTGCATAAAGCAAACATAATATTCCACCAAAAAGGGTTAGCAGAATAATGAACTTTAGATGTTTAAGCACCAGTTTTAGAAAAAACTCAGGTGTAAATTCCTTTTGAAACAAGATTATTCCTCCTATGCTAAAATAATACATACTATATTTATTATATAATATCAAAAGTTCTTATATTTATTATTCTATATAGGAAATTAAATATAAAAATACCCCGACTTTTGTCGGGGTATAGATATTGATAGCAATTTTTTTAGTGAGGGATAACGCTAAGTAGTACACCGGCAGCAACAGCTGAACCGATAACACCTGCAACATTTGGTCCCATTGCGTGCATAAGAAGGTAGTTTGTTGGATTTTCCTTCTGACCAACTTTCTGTGATACACGGGCAGCCATTGGAACAGCTGAAACACCAGCAGAACCGATAAGTGGGTTAACCTTGCCACCTGTGAGAACACACATAAGCTTACCAAAGAGAGTACCACAAGCTGTACCGATACAGAATGCAAGTAGTCCGAGAACAATAATCTTGAGTGTGTTAAGCTGTAGGAATACCGTACCTGTTGCAGTAGCACCAACTGTAACACCAAGGAAGATTGTTACAATGTTCATAAGCTCATTCTGTGCTGTCTTTGCAATTCTATCAACCACACCTGACTCCTTCATAAGGTTACCAAGCATAAGCATACCAACAAGTGGAGCTGCGTCTGGTAAGAGAAGTGCTACAAGAACAATAACAACAATTGGGAAAATAATCTTTTCAAGCTTTGAAACAGGTCTTAGCTGTTCCATCTTAACTGCTCTTTCCTTCTTAGTAGTAAGTGCCTTCATAATTGGTGGCTGAATAATTGGAACAAGTGCCATATATGAGTAAGCTGCAACTGCAATTGGTCCTAATAAATCAGGAGCAAGCTGACTTGTTACGAAGATAGCTGTTGGGCCGTCAGCACCACCGATGATACCGATTGAACCTGCTTCTGCCTTTGAGAAACCAAGGAAGATAGCACCAAAGAATGTGATGAAAATACCAATCTGTGCTGCTGCACCAAGAATGAATGACTTAGGGTTAGAGATAAGTGGACCAAAGTCAGTCATAGCACCGATACCAAGGAAAATGATTGGTGGGTAAATACCCATTTTAACACCCTGATAGAGGTAATAAAGAAGTCCACCATAGGATGGAACATTATAATATGTTTCACCATTTATAACAGTTGTGGCATATTGCACCGACTGCGTAGATATATCGTGGGTCGCTTTATACTCCGATTCAAGCACAAACTCTGTGGATGGTGCACCCATAATGTCTGGACAAAGATTAACAAGCAACATACCAAAAGCAAGTGGTAGGAGGATGAGTGGCTCATACTCCTTTGCAATAGCCAGATAAAGAAGAATGAATGATACGAATATCATTACATAATTTTCCCAACTTAAGGACATAAGACCTGATGACTGGAACAGGCCAACAATACCCTTTAAAAATCCATCAATAATTCCCATTATTTCTACTTCCTTTCTGACTTAAAATGGTCTTGTGTTATCAAGAACACCAGCCTGACCCCATACTGGTCTGCCAACTGAAGCTGACTTTTTGATGCTCTTAATTTTTGCGTTACCTACGCCATAGGTACTGTCAACTGCTGCAGCAATTACTGCAATAATTTCGTCAGAAATACCGGAAGCAGGTGCCTTTGCAGGAGCTGTTACATTAACAACCTCTTGCTTTTTCTCAGCTTCCTTTTTTGCATTTGCCTTTTCCTTTGACTTATTCTGTGCAGTATAGACAATCTTACCATATAAAGAAATTATAAGGATAAGAAGGAGCAATACTGCGAATACAACAACAAAGCCTGTTAAAAGTGTAGTTAGTGAAATACTGAACTTTTCTTCAAGGCTCAGACTTGCTGCTGCCAAGATACTTTTAATATCCATAAATATCCCCCATATTCGCAATTTTATACATTTAATATTATATAATGAATTATGTATTTTATCAAGAAAATATGGAGGATTTTTATATTTTTGCATATTTCACCAAATTTCACTAATATGCATTAAAATATTTGTTTAAAAATTGAGTTAAGGAAAATTAAATAATAATACAAATCAATCCGTTGCAACCGTCATTTATTATTTTTTCAATGGTTTCTCCTACCTTTTTACGGGCATCCTCTGGCATTCTACACAGCTTGTTGTGGAGTCCCTCATTAACAAGCTCGTGGACTGATTTTCCAAAAATATTGCTCTGCCAAATCTTCGCAGGGTTTTCTTCAAATTCCTTTAGCAAATAGGTTACAAGCTCCTGGCTTTGCTGTTCACTACCAACTATTGGGGTAACCTCTGCCTGTGTATGAATTTTCATCATATGAATTGAGGGTGCAGACGCCTTTAGCCTTATACCGTATTTGCCACTTTGCTTTACAATCTGTGGTTCATCAAGGGTTAGTTCTTCAAGAGTTGGCATTACAATTCCATAGCCCTTTTCTTCCACATCCTTGTAGGCAGCAGCGATTTTATCAAACTCCTTTTGCTTCTCTGAAAGAATATTTATACTTTCCATTAAGGCTTCCTCATCAAGAATTTCTGTGCCGGTTTTTTCTGACATTACCTTATAGAAGCACTTGTTGCAAACACTTACCTTTATATCGGCTATTCCCTTACCAAGGTCAAGGTTCTCTATTTCACTATTATTTACATATTCCCCTTTCCCTATTCCTGCACACACATCTTGAACCTGACGGAGCTTTTCAATTCCTCTTGCGTTAGATTTTATTGATGTGAACACATTATTTTTAAGCCAATGCTCCTTATTAAGGTTCACCACCCAACGAGGTACATCAATGTTAATCTCCTTAATAGGAAATTCAAACAGTACCTGTGCAAGAACCCTTTTAATCTCGTTTTCATCCATTGTAAGACAATTCACTGCCATAACAGGCACTTGATATTTTGTTGAAAGCTCCTCAGACAGAGACACAGCAGAGGTACTTTCTGGGTCAACGGAATTTAGCAGTACAATAAAGGGCTTATCAATGGCCTTTAGTTCATTTATTACTCTTTCTTCGGCTGGGATATATGACTCCCTTGAAATGTCGCTGATAGTTCCGTCAGTTGTAATAACAAGTCCAATGGTACTGTGGTCAGTTATCACCTTTTTTGTGCCGATTTCAGCAGCCTCATTAAACGGCATTTCCTCATTGCTCCAAGGAGTTTTAACCATACGAGGTCTATCATCTTCCATATGTCCCATTGACTCATCAACAACATAGCCAACGCAGTCAATCATCCTGACCTTAAGGTGGGCATTGTCAGGCAAACTGACTTCCATTGCCTCCTCTGGGATGAACTTTGGTTCTGTTGTCATTATGGTTCTTCCACCTGAGGATTGTGGCAACTCATCATTTGCCCTGATTTTTAACCCTTCGTCACTTATATTAGGTATTACAATGGTATCCATAAACTTCTTTATAAAGGTACTTTTTCCTGTTCTAACAGGACCAACCACACCAATATAAATATCACCATTTGTTCTCTGTGAAATATCTCTGTATATGCTTCTTTCTGCCATTTTCATTCCTCCATATGTTTGTTAGTTAAGTATATGAGCCTGCCGTAATTTTTATGACAGAAAATTTGACGGATAACAAACTGTATTGCTATCCGTCTAAAATTATCTTCTGATTATTAACATTTCCTTTTCAGGCAGGATGTCTTCTTCTATATCATTATCCTCCCTTATGAAAAGCTCATCGGTATAGTACCTTTTGGCAATATCCCACAAGGATTCTCCTTTTTCGGCAAAATAAAGGGTAAGTGCAGAATGGTTTTTCTCCACCTTTTTATCCTCATAGGCAATAACATCTTCAACAAAAAGGGAATTTTCACTATTAAGTACAAATGCATTTATGGTTAACTCCACTCTAAGTTCCAGAGTATGCTCATCCTTGATTCTATAGCTAACGGAGGCAACATTTACAACAGGCGAAATCACACTACCAAAAGCTTCATCTGTTTTGTCGGTAAAATCCATTGTTCTTTCAATGTAAAATGGCATACCCTCTTTATCACAAGCCAAAACGCAAAGTCCTGCCTTACCGTTAAAGGTAATGTTACCGTTTTCATCAGATGCTGTTGCCTGTGCAGTTTCGTTATAGGCATCAATGATTTTTGAGAAGTCTTTATCATTGGAGGATATATCCATTTTACGAATAAAGCTACGCTTTATTTCTCTTACAGAATTAACAAGCTGTAGGGTTTTATTCTTCAAGTCACAGGAATAATCTCTTGAATATGCGTCTGTAATAAACTCCTGTTCTCTCTCTTTATAGCAAACAACAGCAGCATTTGCCCTTGCCTCAAGCATAATAGACTTTTCTTCACTATCCTTTGAGGTTTTTACCTCATAGGAAAGAAGGCTACAAATAATATTATTGATAGTGTCGCTGTCTGCACCTACACAGGAAATTATCTGTGTAAAAGGAAGTAAGTAATCAATACATTCAGTTTGACCCTTTTCCAAATCCGACAGATAAAGCATTCTAAGGTTCACTTCCCCCTTAAGCATAATTTTATCGTCAATGGACTTATGCTCGTTGACGGAAATTTTTACAACCGTCTTAACAACTGACTCTATAGGTGGCTTATTTTCAACGCTGATTGTTTCATTTATATTGAAGGTTTCTTCTGTGACAGCTGTAATGTCGAGGTACTTCTTCTTACAGATTTTCCTTTGAAAGCCTTCAAAGGATTTCGCTGACGGAATTATTGTAGTTTCCTTAGCTGTCAGTTCAATTTTGATACTGAAAGCACCCTTAATAACAAGCCTTCTTGGGGACAAGGCTCTGCAATTCACATACTCCGTAGTAGCTTTTGTATCAAGATAATGATTCTCTGGGTAATCCTTAATATTTATGGCTTTTGTAAAAGGCACAACCTGACTACTTGTACGAAGTGTTTTACAAAGGCTGTCAACATACATTATTTTAATGACAGACGCACCCTCAATTTCAAGAACGCCACCTGAAATATTTCTGGAAAAAATCTGTGGTGTAAGGGTACATTTTAGTATTTTTTCAATGTCAGGACAGTAGTCTGGCAGGGTTATATCCACATCAACAGGTTCTTCAACGGACTGATTCATAAGTGTGTTGCGATAGCAAAGATTAACATTGTTTTCAAGTTCCATAATTTCTCTCCTTTTCACTAATACCAAAATATGTTTAGTGTTGGTATATATAAATGATATTCAGTTATGGAGATAATTATGACAAAAAAGTAGCGAACCAAATGGCTCGCTACTCTCTATAGTTTTGATATTATTATGCAATTAAACCTGCAATTTTCTTTTGGATATATGTTACATCCTTAATTGTAACCTTGCCGTCACCGTTTATATCAGCAATTTTCTGATCAACAGTTCCCATACCAATGATAGCCTTTTGAATCAAGGAAGCATCCCTAACATCAAGAATACCGTCACCGTTTACATCACCAAGAATAACCTGTACAGGTTTAGATGTAGTTGGCTCAGTTGATGTTGGCTGTGTTGTGGTTTCTGTAACTGTTGTAGTTTCTGTGACTGTTGTAGTTTCTGTGACTGTTGTAGTTGGTTCTGTTTTTGTTGTTGGCTGTGGAGTTGTTGGAGTTACAGAACCACTACCAATCTTACCAATACGAGCAAGAGGAACTGTAATATTATCAACATCGTCCTTTTCGTGTGATGTACTTGGGTCAGCTCCGTAGCTACCTGTTGCATTATCAAGCATTGATGGGTCAAATGGGATACAGTCAAGAGCTGATTCACCTCTTGTTGCTACAAGCATTGCACCAATACCGTGGCTATCAAGATAGCTTGCATCAATTTCAAGAGTGTCAAATGGAATCTTCATTTCATAGAAAGAGTCAAACTGTGTATCGTGCTTACCCTGGCTACCTGTGAATGTTCTGTAGTCAACCCAGTCAGCATCCTCGTTAAATACATCGCTTGGATCTTCTGAATAGTTTAGACCTGTAATTTGTGCCGGTAGGCAATCATAAGCTACTTTGTATTCAATGCCACCCTCTGCATAACCTACGCAACCTGCACTGTAGTCTGTGTTACCATTATCATCAATAGCCTTGAACATTGATGGCTGACCAAGGCCTGGCTTACCACTCATATAGAAGAGTCTATCAACGTGACTTGTGAACTCAAGTCCCATTTTCTGTCCCCAGATAGGACCACCTGAGGTATTTTTGTTTGACATACTTACACTATCCTCGTCAATGCTGAGAGCAAGGATTAGTGGAACATCAAGTACTCTACCACCGTCTGATAGAGGACCATCACCTGGGCGAGCCCAAGTATCTGTTGTGTTAACCATCTGCCAACCGATGTAAAGGTTGTCATCGTCCCAACATGCATAGAGTGAATATGTATCAAGAACGCAGTTCTCGTGGCCACCCTTCCAATGGTTGGCAACATCCCAAGCTGCACCTTGAGCAATAATCATATCCTCAGACCAGTCGCTAAGGTCACCGTCAACTGTAATTGTTTTGCCCTTTTTACCAACATTGTTGTTAGGGTTTGTAGCATATTTGCCACCGAGAGCACCCTCGATTGAACCACCACCCTGAGATGGCTGTTTCTTAGTTAATGTAATGGACTGTGTATTATTTCCATACTCATTTGTTGCAGTTACGGAAATTGTTACTGTCTGCTCATAGTCAACGCCTTCGCCAACTGTAACCTTAGTTGTACCTGTAAATGATACAGGTGTGCCACCGTTAACTGTGTAGCTTGCTGTGTCTGCATTTGAAACTGTAATTGCAACATCAACAGTATCTGTTCTGAATACAGCACCGTCCTTTTTACCAAAGGAAATTGTTGGTGGAATTTCTGCACCTGCATATGCTTCCCACTTACCTGTTGATCTGTCATAAAGCATACCGTTGCCAGGGTAGTCAAGGTCGCCTGTCTGACCAAATGTACCGTTAAAAATAACCTTGTCAAAAGAACCTGCAAGTGTATAAGAATAAACACCTGGTTCTACTTCAGTCATAGCCTCACCTGGCCAAGTCTTATTATTGGTTCCGCCACCATCAAGCCACATATAGCAGTTTGGTGTGCCTCCGTCTGTTCTAACATAGATTGTGTCACCTGCTGAACCAGCTATTGCTCTTACTGAAAAAAGACCCATACACATAGTTGAGAGTATGGCAATAACCAGCACAATAGATATTGTACTTCCTCTCTTCATTTTCATTCCTCCTAAAGAATTTTTAAGATGACACCATTATAACAGATTTTTTTGAAAATTATATGAACATTTTATAAAAAATGGAAAAGGGCGCATAATTCGTGAATTATGCACACCTTTACCTCTGTATTATTGGTAATAATCACAATAGATTTATGTCTGTGGTTGCTTCTCTTTTTTAATACCATAGATTTTCCTAAGTACACAACCCATAAATTTTGGATTATCAATAACAATTACCTTCATAAGCTACCTCCTGCAAAATGTAAGTGACAATAGGATGATAATGATTGCACTGCAAACAACCACAAACCTATAGGAAAGGATTGAGGCAATCAGCAGTCCCAGTGCAAAGGCTATATAAATCTTACGCTGAAACCACCAGCATCTCATTTTTATCACCCCTTATCAGTTTATACTGCATAAAGGTTTTTGTGAGTGTTTATTTTTGTTTTAGATAATCCTCAAACCATATTTCTTTTGCAGAAAATTCTTTTCCATTGAGATAGCTTAGGCAACCACTGTCAGTTTCAAAGTCAAACCTTAGCTTATAGCTATAAAGACACTGCTTGTTAAGTCTGTATTTACCGTTTAGCTTTTTGTCACCATACTTATTATCACCTAAAATTGGGCAACCTATTGACGCCATATGGGCTCTGATTTGGTGTGTTCTGCCTGTTAGTAGCTCCACCTCACATAATGTAAGACTGTTGGCTGTGGAAAGAACCTTGTACTTCGTGAGTATCTCCTTAGAATTATCCTTTTTGTTCTTTAGAACTGTAACCTTATTTGTTTTTTCATTTTTAATAAGGTAATCCTTTAGTAGTGCCTCTTTTTTCTTTGGCTCAGAAATAAGCAAACAAAGGTAAAACTTGTGTAGCTCCCTATTACGAATTTTCTCGTTTATCACTCTAAGAGCCTCTGCATTTTTTGCTCCAATTACAATACCACCTGTGTTTCTATCAATACGATTAGCAAGTGCCGGAGTGAAGGTATTTTCCTCTTTAGGGTTATACTCCCCTTTTTCATATAGATAATGCTGAAAGCGAAGTAGCAAACAGTCAAAGTGATAGCTACTGTCTTGGTGGCAAATTACACCAGGCTTTTTATCAATGAGAATTATATTTTCATCCTCATAAATAATGTTCAGCTTTACAGGTGCTTTGAGAAATTCATAGCTTTCTTCCTCTATATTATCGAAAAATTCATCCTTAATATAAAAGGTGAGGATGTCATTTTCCTTGAGCATTACCTCTCCCGTTGCCTTTTTTCCGTTGATTTTTACACACTTTTTTCTGATATACATATATGCCATAGCCTTTGGCATAGTTTTAAACTTCTTTAAAAGAAATTTATCAAGTCGCTGTCCTGCATCATTCTTCTCTACTTTAAGTTGTCGCATAATAATACCTATTTAATACACATAAATGCACACATTGTACCTCTGTGGCCGTTAGTGGCTCTGTGACTCCATAATAAGTCAGAGTTACATTTTGTACATAAATCACTTTTAATAATGTTTTCTTCCTTGACACCACTTTGCATAACAATCTGCTTATTAGCTTCAAGTAAGTCAATCATATATTTTCCGTCATTCTTAGGGAATATAAATTTGCTGTTATCAAGTTCCTTTAGGTTATAGAAATGCTCTGCACAATCCTTATCAACCTCATAGCAACAGGAAGAAATTGCAGGGCCAATGCAGACAACGATGTTTTCAGCCTTTGAGCCATAAAGAGAACACATTTTGTCTATTACTTCACTACCGATTTTTCCAACTGTTCCTCTCCAACCTGCGTGAGCAAGACCAATAGCCTTGCCAACCTTATCCACAAAAAACAGAGGAGTGCAGTCTGCATAATGGGTTACAAGGGTGACACCACTTTCATTAGTAATAAGGGCATCTACAGACTGTATGTCCTTTTCCCTCCAAATTCCTATGCCACACTCTGCCTTTGTAACAGGGCGAACATAGGTGTTGTGGTCTTGACTTGAGGTCACCAAGCTTTCATATTCAAAACCAACTGCCTTGCTAAAAATCTTGTAATTATCAATAACATTTTCTGGCTTGTCACCACGAGAAAATGCAAAGTTCATTGAAGTCCATTCCCCTGTTGAAACTCCACCGTGTTTGGTTGAAAATGCGTGTTTGATAAAATCAATGTTAGAAAGAGCATTGTAAGTAAGATACGCCACACCCATATTTTCATTTAAAGTCATAGTTTTGCTGTTAATTTCCATAAATATCACCAAATTTATTTTACAATATAATAATAATACTTGCAAGTACAAAAAATAATGTTTATAATATATGTGGTGATTATTATGAAATTATTTGGAAATAGAATTAAACCTGACTGTAGCTACTGCTGTAATGGTGCTGATGCACATAGTGGCTACATATGTACTGCAAAGAAAAGTATTAAGAACGGAAAATGCAGGAAGTTCCGTTACAATCCAACTCTGCGTGTACCAAAGGCAGAGCCTGTACTGCAAAGTCAAGGATTTACTCAAAAGGATTTTGAACTATAAAAAGTGGTCGTTACGAAAACCGTAGCGACCACTTTTTCTATAGATAATAGCTGAGAATTGACAGTCTTTTCTTTGCAGACTGAATATTTCTTGTTACAGTTGAGGGGCAAACCCCAAGTTCCTTTGCAATTTTGTTCATTGGCATACCCATATAGTAGTGCATTTTAATACACTTTTTCTGCTTATTAGTAAGCATTGTATCAACTGCATTTGTCAGCATATCTTTTATTATATTTACATTATCGGAATTTGAAATTTCTGTATTATTAAAAATATTGTAGGCAACAATATCCTCCATACTGGAGTCCATATTTACAAAATTCCTCAAATTATCAACCCCTTTTCATAAGTAAAGACGCTGTAAGGAGGCTTTCCTGATACATTGACCTAAGTATCTGTATTCTCCTGTTTATTGATTGCTGTTCTTCAAAACGCTTTGCCTTTTTCAAAAGCTCCTTTTCCTTATCAATGGAATTTTTTAGAATCCTTGATTCTGTCACATATTCTTCTGCCCAAATTTTGTAATTCATTCAACCACTTCCTTATAATTTACTAATTTCTGATTTTCTTATTCATAAATGGCATTGGGGCTAATCTGTTTAGCAACTATAATTGTAGCGAGAAGAATTGTGAATTGCAATAGTTTTTAGAACATTTGTTCTAAATTTTCTTTCCAGAGTCCATTAAATGGTACTTAAATGTGAATTTTCATCACTTTTATTCCATTATATTACAAAAAAACAGCTACCATTTTACTCTTTGGTAGCTGTTTCTTCTGTATTATCTTTTGTTGGAATAATTTTCTTATTCACAGAAATGCCTTCATAGCGAAGCTTATAAATTATTCTTCCTACAAAATCCTTTTTGCAATTTGAACAATGGAATTTTGCCCTAAAGGAACGGTTCTTTACAATCCACTTTGACTTTCGCCTTGCTTTTTTATTACATTCAGGGCAGGTGAAAAACATAGTCTTTTTATCTATTAGTGGGTTACCAATATCCGTAATATAGGCTGTTTTAAAGGTAATTTTCCTGTAAAACTCATTATCACAAGATTCTATATAGTCCCCTATTTTTTCTTTATTATATAGCTTTCTAAAACACAAAAGACTAAGTTCAGCATCTGTTAAAGCCCTATGAAGAGATAGCTCTCTGCTGTCAATATTCAGAATTTCTGCGCAGGTTGAGAGTCCCATTTGTCTGCCTTTGTCGTGCATATCAAGGGCAAATTCACAGTAAGTCTGCAAGTCGCAATACCTCTTAAGGAAATTAGGATGACTATTTTCATAATAATATAGGCTATTATCCATAAGGGCGTGAATATCACTTATGCCCCAGGTGAGAAGTACGGAGTCGCCTAAAAATACTGCAAACTTCTTCTCTACCTGCTGATAGGTATTGGAGGCAGTTTCAAGCTCTTCATTTGTAATGTGAGTTAGCTCCTTAACTCTGCTGTTGATTTTCTTTCCAATTTGTGGTTTTACAAGCATTGAAAAGGTGTCTATAATATTCAGATTTTCGTCAGTTTTTACTGCTCCAAACTCAATAATTTCATTATAATATCGCTTGTCCTTTTTGCTGTAGGAGCCGTTCCACTCTAAATCAAGTATTACAAAATTCATTATTTTTTACGGTTTGCAGCCTTTAATCTCTGCTCACGAGAAAGTGTCATTTTTCTCATTCTGATATTTTCAGGTGTAACCTCTACAAGCTCATCATCACCAATAAATTCAAGGCATTGTTCAAGGGACATAATGGATGGTGGTGTAAGCTTTAGAGCATCGTCAGAGCCTGATGCTCTTGTGTTTGTCATATGCTTTTTCTTGCAAACATTAACAACTAAATCCTCAGCCTTTGGAGATGCACCAACAATCATACCCTCATAAACAGGAGTACCTGCACCAATAAAGAGTCGGCCTCTTTCCTGTGCAGCATTTAGACCATAGGCAACTGCTTCACCTGTTTCCCAAGCAATAAGTGAACCCTGATGACGAGTGATGATTTCTCCCTTCCAAGGTTCGTAGGCATCAAACACATGGTTCATAATACCATTACCATTGGTGTCGGTAAGGAACTCTGGACGATAACCCATAAGTCCACGAGATGGAATACGGAACTCAATGTGTGTTGTACCACTGCCATTTGTATCCATATTAACAAGCTCAGCCTTTCTTGAACCAAGCTTTTCCATAACAGGACCAACATATTCATCAGGCACTTCAATCATAAGAACCTCAATAGGTTCATGGAGCTTTCCGTCAATTTCCTTTGTAATAACCTGTGGACGAGAAACCTGGAATTCGTAGCCCTGTCTTCTCATTGTTTCAATAAGGATTGAAAGGTGTAGTTCACCTCTACCGGATACCTTGAAGGTATCTGCTGAATCAGTTTCTTCAACCTTAAGGGCAACATTAGTTTCAATCTCCTTAAATAGTCTGTCACGGAGATTTCTTGAAGTAACGAACTTACCCTCTCTGCCTGCAAAAGGTGAGTTATTTACTATAAAGTTCATTGTAACTGTTGGTTCGTCAATTTTAACGAAAGGTAATGGCTCAACGCAGTCATAGGAACAGATTGTTTCACCAATATTGATTGTACCTGCACCACTAATACACACAAGGTCACCAATAGTTGCAGATTCATTTTCTACCCTTGAAAGTCCCTCATACTGATAGAGCTTTTGAATTTTAATATTCTTTCTGCTACCGTCAATACCACAAAGAACTGCGCCTTGACCAGCCTTTACTGTACCTCTAACAACTCTACCAACACCGATACGACCAACATAATCATCATAGTCAATATTAGAAATAAGGATTTGAAGTCCACCATCAGGGTCACCCTGTGGAGCAGGAATTTCCTCAACGATTTTTCTAAAGAGTGGTTCCATATCTGTGCCCTGCTCATTATAATCAAGCATAGCATATCCAGCCTTTGCAGAAGCATAAACGACTGGGAATTCAATCTGGTCCTCGTCAGCACCAAGCTCAATGAAAAGGTCAAGAACCTCATCAACAACTTCCTCTGGACGAGCACCTTCTCTATCAATTTTATTTACAACAACAAGAGGCTTTTTCTTTAGACCAAGAGCCTTTTTAAGAACAAAGCGTGTCTGTGGCATACAGCCCTCAAATGCGTCAACAACAAGTAAAACACCGTCAACCATCTGGAGAATTCGCTCAACCTCACCACCAAAGTCTGCGTGACCAGGGGTATCAACAATGTTGATTTTTGTGTCACCAAACATAACTGATGTTGTTTTTGAAAGGATTGTAATACCTCTTTCCCTTTCAAGGTCGTTGCTATCCATAACTCTTTCCTCAACAACCTCATTGGAACGGAATGTGCCACTCTGCTTTAGCAGTTCGTCAACCAAGGTTGTTTTGCCGTGGTCAACATGGGCGATGATTGCAATATTTCTTAAATTATCTCTTGTAGCCATACTTATCATTTCCTTTTCCTATATTTTCTTATTAAATATCTTTTAACGCAGTTATCAATTATATCATAACTGCGCCTTAATTACAAACAAAAACATAATAACTGTGAATTTGTTAAAAAATTCACAAATAAGACATTTATATTTGGGCATATGTAACCCTAATTGTTATAAATTTAACATTGATTAAAAAGACAAAATATTGTATAATGTATGTATATTATACCTGTATATCTATTTTTACATCTTACACAGGAAGAAAGAAATACGGGAAATTTATCAAAAGGAGTTTTGAAAATGGGTTATACACTCGCAGAAAAAATCATCAAAGAACATATTGTTGATGGTGAAATGATTAAGGGTACTGACATTGGTCTAAAAATTGACCAGACTCTTACTCAAGATGCCACAGGTACTATGGCTTATCTTGAATTTGAGGCTATGGGAGTACCAAGAGTAAAGACAGAAAAGTCTGTTGCTTATATTGACCACAACACACTCCAGACAGGTTTTGAAAATGCTGATGACCACAGATTTATTCAGTCTGTTTGCAAAAAGCACGGCATCTACTTCTCAAAGCCAGGTAATGGTATTTGCCACCAGGTTCATCTTGAAAGATTTGGCAAGCCAGGAAAGACACTTATCGGTTCTGACTCCCACACACCAACAGGTGGTGGCATTGGTATGCTGGCTATGGGTGCTGGTGGACTCGATGTTGCTGTTGCTATGGGTGGCGGTGCTTACTATATTACTATGCCACAAATGGTAAGAGTTAATCTTACAGGTAAGTTAAACCCTTGGGTTGCTGCTAAGGATATTATCCTTGAGGTACTAAGAATTATGTCCGTTAAGGGTGGCGTTGGCAAGATTGTTGAATACGGTGGCGAGGGTGTTAAGACACTTTCAGTTCCTGAGAGAGCAACAATTACAAATATGGGTGCAGAGCTTGGTGCTACAACATCTATCTTCCCATCTGATGAAATCACTTTAGAGTTCCTTAAGGCTCAGGAAAGAGCTGAAGATTGGGTTGAGCTTAAGCCTGATGAGGACGCTGTTTATGACGAGGTTATCAACATTGACCTTAGCACATTAAAGCCAATGGCTGCTTGTCCTCACTCCCCTGACAATATTAAGACTATCGAAAGCCTTGCAGGTCAGAAGGTTGACCAGATTTGCATCGGCTCTTGCACAAACTCCTCTTACAGAGATTTAATGACAGTTGCCCACATTCTCAAGGGTAAGACTATTGCTGAAAATGTTTCTCTTGCTATTGCTCCTGGTTCAAAGCAGGTGTTCAATATGCTTGCTCTCAACGGTGCTTTAGGTGACCTTATTTCAGCAGGTGCAAGAATCCTTGAATCTGCCTGTGGTCCTTGTATCGGTATGGGACAGTCACCAAATTCAAAGGGTGTATCACTAAGAACATTTAACAGAAACTTCCTTGGTCGTTCCGGTACTAAGGATGGTGAAATTTATCTTGTTTCTCCAGAAACAGCAGCAGCTTCTGCTCTTACAGGAGTATTCACTGACCCAACAACTCTTGGAGAGGGTTACACAGTTGAAATGCCAGAGAAGTTCCTTATCAATGACAATATGGTTATTGCCCCAGCAACAGTTGAGGAAATGGACAACATTGAAGTTCTTCGTGGACCAAACATCAAGCCTTTCCCAGAAACAACTCCACTTGAAGAAACAATCAACGCAACTTGTGCATTAAAGGTTGAGGACAACATCACAACTGACCACATTATGCCAGCAGGTGCAAAGATTTTGCCACTTCGTTCCAACATTCCTGCAATTTCACAGCACTGCTTTACAGTTTGTGACACAGAGTTCCCAACAAGGGCAAAACAGCTTGGTTCTTCAATTATTGTTGGTGGTGCAAACTACGGACAGGGTTCTTCAAGAGAACACGCAGCTCTTGCTCCTCTTTATCTTGGAGTTAAGGCTGTACTTGTTAAGTCCTTTGCAAGAATCCACAGAGCAAACCTTATTAACGCAGGTATTCTACCTCTTGAATTCTGCAACGAGGCTGACTATGACAAGATTTCATTAAATGACAAAATCACTCTCCCTGATGTTAAGTCTATCATCGAAAACGGTGGAGATATTAAGGTTGTTAACGAAACAACAGGCGAGGAAATTATGGCTAAGTGCGAGCTTACAGATAGAACAAAGGCAATTATTATTGCAGGTGGACTACTAAACTACACTAAGGAAAATAGCTAAAAATTTGGGAAAGCCTGTCTTTTGGCAGGTTTTCCTCATTAAATAAAGAAGGAGAATTACTATGGCAAAAATCCCTATGACCACACCTCTTGTTGAGATGGATGGCGACGAAATGACAAGAATTATATGGAAAATGATTAAGGACATCCTTATCACTCCATATGTTGATTTAAAGACAGAGTACTATGACCTTGGTCTTGAAAACAGAAATGCAACTAACGACCAGGTTACTATTGATTCAGCTGAGGCAACAAAGAAGTATGGTGTTGCTGTTAAGTGTGCTACAATCACACCAAATGCTGCAAGAATGACAGAATATAACCTTAAGGAAATGTGGAAGTCACCAAACGGTACTATTAGAGCAATTCTTGACGGTACAGTTTTCCGTTCCCCTATTATTGTTAAGGGTATTACTCCATATCTTCCAACTTGGAAAAAGCCAATCACAATTGCAAGACACGCATATGGTGATGTTTATAAAAACACAGAAATGGTTGTTGAGGCTGGTTCAAAGGCCGAGCTTCTTGTTACAAAGGCTGACGGCACAACTGAAACTTCCCTTATCCACGACTTTAAGGGTGACGGTATTATTCAGGGTATGCACAATCTTGATGATTCCATTAGCTCATTTGCAAGAGCATGTTTTAACTATGCACTTGACCTAAAGCAGGATATTTGGTTTGCTACAAAGGACACAATCAGCAAGAAGTACGACCATACATTTAAGGATATTTTCCAGGAAATCTTTGACAATGAGTACAAGGAAAAGTTTGAAGAAACAGGTATTGAATACTTCTACACACTTATTGATGATGCTGTTGCAAGAGTTGTTCGTTCAGAGGGTGGCTACATTTGGGCTTGTAAGAACTATGACGGTGATGTTATGAGTGATATGATAGCAACTGCCTTTGGTTCACTTGCTATGATGACTTCTGTTCTTGTTTCTCCAGAGGGAATTTATGAATATGAGGCTGCTCACGGAACAGTTCAGCGCCACTATTACAAGCACCTTAAGGGTGAGGAAACCTCAACAAACAGTGTTGCAACACTATTTGCTTGGACAGGTGCTCTCCGTAAGAGAGGCGAGCTTGATAATAACACAGAGCTTTGCGACTTTGCTGACAAGCTTGAGAAAGCCACAATTAAAACTATTGAAGATGGTGTTATGACAGGCGACCTCTATCTCCTTTCTACACTTGAAAACAAGAAGAAGGTAAATACTGAAGAATTCCTTGTTGCTGTTAATGACAGACTTCAGGAAATCCTTTAATTGAAAGGTTGCATTAAAGTGCCTAAAAACCAAAACATTTCTATGTCTGTTATCAGACGATTGCCACGATATTACAGATTCATAAATGAACTTGCTGACAACGATGTACAGAGAATCAGCTCCAGTAAATTGGCTGAACTGATGAATGTTACTGCAAGTCAGATAAGGCAGGATTTTAACTGCTTTGGTGAGTTCGGACAGCAGGGCTACGGTTACAGCGTTGAGTTCCTTAAAAATGAGATGGAAAACATACTTGGATTTAACAAGGTAAACAACACTATTATTCTTGGTGCAGGTAACCTTGGTAAGGCTGTTGCCCTACATATGAACTTTGCTGACAGAGGATTCAACCTAAAGGGTATTTTTGAAAAGAATCCTAATATTATTGGCAAGAAGATTGCAGATATTACCGTATATTCAGAGGATACTCTGGTTGATTTTATAAGGTCAAATGATATTCACGTCGCTGTGCTTTGTATCCCAAAGTCAGGTGTTGGTGAAATTATTGACAAGCTTTATGACAACGGCATAAAAAATTTCTGGAATTTCTCTCATTATGATATTTCAAGAAAATATAATGATACTGTAGTTGAGAATGTACATCTAAGTGATAGCCTGATGACACTCTCCTACAGAATCAATGCCTTGGATGAATAAAAAATCATAACAAAAGATTTGGCACACCGAAAGGTGTGCCAATTATTTTTATATACTATTTTAATCTATCTCTTTATTACAGTAATCTTGCACTGTGCGTACTTTTTTGAGCCGTCCTTGGCTGTTGCTCTTACATATGTAGTGCCCTTTGCCTTTGCAGTTACAACGCCCTTTGAAGTTACTGTTACAACCTTTGTATTTGTTGACTTCCAAGTAACTGTTCTTACATTT
>JBGUUL010000020.1:0-4859 GCA_045133515.1 Ruminococcus sp. | reverse complement strand
CATTTGTGCTAAATAGCGAAAATGAAAAAATAAGTGAAAGAATTATTATTCCACCATTTGCCTATGCACCTATAAAAAAGGGCGATATAGCAGGTGTGGTTGAATATGTAAAAATGGGTAGAGTAATTGACAGACAGTTAATTACTTACAGAGAAAATATAGATTATTACAGAAGTGAAAATGGCTTCTGGGATTGGATAAAGGGTATATTTAATGGCTAAAAAGGAATTAGTAAGATTACAAAAAATGATGGCAGATTGTGGTGTGGCATCTCGCCGTAAATCAGAGGACTTAATCAGACAGGGTAGCGTAAAGGTCAACGGTAAGGTTGCACAAATCGGTGATAAGGTTGACCCTGTAAATGATAAGGTTTTTGTGCAGGGAAAACGCATTAAGGGAACAGCCAGACCAAAGAGAAGATACATTATGGTTCACAAGCCTCGTGGCTATGTTACTACAATGAGTGATGAGCTTGGCAGAAAATGCGTTGCAGAGCTTATCTCTGATATTGACGAAAGATTATATCCTGTTGGCAGACTTGACAGGGATAGTGAAGGAATGCTCCTTATGACAAATGACGGTGACTTTGCCAACACTGTAACACACCCTAAAAAGGATATTTACAAGGTTTATAGGGTAACTGTCAGACCATCAATTTCTGACGAACAGATTACACAAATGATGGTAGGTATGACTATTGACGGATACAAAACAAAACCATGTGAGGTTCGTGTAATCACTCGACAAGAGGGCAGAGTTGTGTTGGAAATTCTTCTGCACGAGGGTAGAAATCGTCAAATTCGTAAAATGTGTGAACAGCTTGGACTTGAGGTTGCAAGGCTAAAGAGGACAGCTATCGGCACAGTAAAACTGGGTATGCTTAAGCCTGGGGATTGGCGTGACCTCACTCAAAAGGAAATAGACAAGCTGACAGCAAATCCTAATCCATCAAGTCATATTGTATAATTTTCCATATATCAACATATAAAATATTTAGGATTGGGCAATTTAACAATAAATATGTAAATCTACAATAAAGATTATAGAAAGTGTGCAAAAATTTACCTTTGCACACTTTTTTCTTGTAATTACACCTATTTTGGGATATAATGATAACTGTAATATTTTATTATGAACATAGTATGTTTGAATGAAAGTGAGGAATTGCGATGAGTATTGAAAATATGACTCAGGCAAAGGCTGAAATCTCAAATACTTCTGCATATAAGGTTATGACAGAGTTTTTTGATGAGGGCAGTTTTATTGAAATTGACACATATGCTAAATCAGGGGAAAACTATGCAGAGGCAGTTGCAGGCTACGGTTCTGTTAACGGACTTCCTGTATATGCTTTCTGCCAGAATATGGATATTGCCAAGGGTGCAATGAGCAAGGCACAGGCTGCCAAGCTAAAGAAGTTATACGACTTAGCACTTAAGAATGGCGCACCTGTTGTTGGCATCTATGACAGCTTAGGTGGTAAGCTAAAAGAGGGCAACGAACTTTTAACATCTTATGGTAGCGTACTTAATGCAGTTAGCACACTTTCAGGTGTAGTTCCACAGATTTCTGTTGTTCTTTCAGATTGTCTTGGTACTTCTGCAATTACTGCTGCATCTGCTGACTTTGTTATCAAGGTTAAGGACGCAAATCTTTCAATCCAGACTAACAATGAAGAAGGTTGCACTTGTAATGTAGCTATGATGGCAGAGGACAAGGCTGAGGCTATTGCTAAGGCAAAGGATTTACTTCTTTATATGCCATCAAACAACCTTTCAACAGCACCTTGTGCAGAGGAATTCCCTCCTTGTGCCGATGGTAATTGTGTTGTTTGCAGAACAATGGATGACGGTTCTGATATTAAGCTTTATGACCACATTGGCGAAACAGCAAAGGTTGGCTTTGCAAGACTTCAGGGCGAAGTTGTTGGCGTTGTTCAGACAAAGGGTGGCAAACTTCAAAAGGCTGACGGCAAGAAGATTACAAAGCTTGTATCCTTCTGTGACGCTTTCTCAATTCCTGTTATCACTTTCTTAAATAGCGAAGGTTTTGATTGCTTAGGTGCTGCAACATCAGTTACAAGTGCTTATGCAGAGGCCACAACAACAAAGATTACAGTTATCACAGGTAAGGCTGTTGGTTCTGTTTATATTGCAATGGCAGGTACAGGCGCAATGACTGACCTAACATTTGCACTTCCAAATGCTACTGTTTCTCCACTTAATGAAATGGCAGCTGCATATTTAATGGCTCCTGAAAAAATGGAAGTTCCTGTTTCAGAGCAAGAGTCTGTTGCAAAGAAGTTTGCAGAGGAAACTCTCTCTGCATTTAAGGCAGCAGAGGACGGTGTTATTGAAAATGTTGTAACAGAGGAAGAACTCCGTACAGTTCTTGGTCAGTCAGTTACAATGCTAATGAGCAAGCGTGTTACAACACTTCCAAAGAAGCACTCAACAATAGGCTAATATTCTAAGATAAAAGGGGAAAATTAAAATGAAAAATTTAAAGATTACAGTTAATGGCACAACATATGATGTACAGGTTGAAGAAGTAGGTGGTTCTTCTGCACCAGTAGCTTCTGCTCCAGCTCCTTCTGCTGCACCGGCACAGGCTCCAGCTCCTGCAGCTGCTCCAGCAGGTTCAGGCACACCTGTTGAGGCTCCAATGCCTGGTACAGTTCTTGATATTAAGGTAGCAAACGGTGCAACAGTTGCACAGGGCGACACACTAATTATTCTTGAAGCTATGAAGATGGAAAATGAAATCAATGCTCCTTGTGCAGGTACAGTTACATCTGTTTGTGTATCTAAGGGCGAAAGCGTTGATTCAGGCAAGGTTCTTGTAACAATCGGCTAAAATTGGAAGGAAGATTAAAATGGCTAAACTCAAAATTACAGAAACAGTTCTAAGAGATGCGCATCAGTCACTTCTTGCAACAAGAATGTCCCTTGCTGATATGTTGCCAATTCTCCCTGAGCTTGATAAAATTGGTTTTCATTCACTTGAATGTTGGGGTGGTGCAACATTTGATGCCTGCCTTAGATTTTTAGATGAAGACCCTTGGGAAAGACTCCGTACTATTCGTAAGGAATGTCCAAATACAAAATTACAGATGCTTTTCCGTGGTCAGAATATGCTTGGCTACCGTCATTATGCTGACGATGTTCTTGAATATTTTGTTCAGAAGTCTGTTGCAAATGGTATTGATATTATTAGAATTTTTGATGCCCTCAATGACATTAAGAACCTTGAAACAGCTGTAAAGGCTGCAAAAAAGGAAGGCGCACACGCACAGATTGCTATCAGCTACACAACAGGTCCTATTTTTGACAACAAGTATTATGTTGATTATGCAAAGAAGATTGAGTCAATCGGTGCAGATTCTATCTGTATTAAGGATATGGCTGCTCTTCTCACTCCATACAACTGCGAAAGCCTTGTTAAGGACTTAAAGAAGGCTGTTAATATTCCAATTCAGCTACACACACATTCAACTGCCGGTCTTTCCTCAATGTGTATTATGAAGGCTGTTGAAAATGGTTGTGATATTGTTGATACAGCAATGTCACCACTTGCAAATGGTACATCTCACTCTGCAACAGAATCAATCGTTGCAGCTTTCCAGGGTACAGAGTATGATACAGGTCTTGACCTTAAGGCTCTTGCTGATATTCGTGAGTACTTTATGGGACTTCGTCAGAAGTACATTGATGAGGGTCTTATTGACCCTAAGATGCTTGCAACAGATGCATCTGCACTTCTATATCAGGTTCCAGGTGGTATGCTCTCTAACCTTCTTTCACAGCTAAAGCAGGCTGGCAAAGAGGATAAGCTCCTTGATGTTATGAAGGAAGTACCAGAGGTTCGTAAGGATGCAGGTTATCCACCACTTGTTACTCCATCATCACAGATTGTTGGTACACAGGCTGTATTCAATGTAATTATGGGCGAAAGATACAAGATGGTAACTAATGAATTTAAGGATATGGTTGCTGGTAAGTATGGTACAACTCCACTTCCTATTGACCCTGAGTTCAGAACAAAGATTATTGGCGATATGCAGCCAATAGATTGCCGTCCTGCTGACTTAATCGCACCTGAGCTTGAAACTCTCAAGAAGGAAGCAGAATCCTTTGCAGAAAAGGAAGAGGATGTTCTCTCCTATGCAATGTTCCCAAAGGTAGCTAAGGACTTCTTTGAAAAGCGTCGTAATAAAAAGGTTGGTATCAACGACAACGCTGACAAGGAAAATATGGTTCACCCAGTTTAATATGTTTTCAATCCACCCTCATTGAGGGTGGATTTTTGCATTATTTCAGCCTTTCTGCCATAGGATGTAGGGGATGTGAATTGTATGAAGTATAGCATAGCCTTGGCAGGAAATCCAAATAGTGGCAAAACCACACTTTTTAACCTACTGACAGGCAGTAATCAGTATGTAGGCAATTGGGCTGGTGTAACTGTTGAGAAAAAACAGGGAGTTCTTAAAAGTGATAACAGTATTTTAGTAACCGACCTACCTGGGATTTATTCCCTTTCTCCCTATACCCCTGAGGAGGTGGTGGCTGAAAACTTCATTTTAAAGGAAAAGCCCAATTTGATACTAAATATTGTTGACGGCACAAATATACAGTGTAATCTTTACCTATCACTACAGCTTATTGAAACAGGGGTGCCTATTGTGTGCGCTGTTAATATGGTTGATATAATGAAAAAAAGAGGAGATAAGCTAAGTGTAAAACCCCTTGAAAAGCTCCTTGGTGTGCCAGTTGTTGAAATTTCAGCACTAAAAAACACAGGCATTGATGAACTGATTGAAAAAGTGAAAAATTCCATAAAAGAAAATAAATCCGTTCCTA
>JBGUUL010000019.1:0-17466 GCA_045133515.1 Ruminococcus sp. | reverse complement strand
TAATTTAAACCGATTAATTCTACAATTAGCTTGATAATTAATCGCTGTGCTTTTCGGGTAAAATAAAGATACATTTACTCGGAGGTAAAACTATGAAAGGAAGAATACTAACCAAAGAAACTATAACGGTTTTTATCAACCATCTTCATTTGGAAGAAAAGAGTGCAAACACAATAGAGAAATACGCTCGTGATATCAATGCATTTGCGATGTTTTTGAACGGTAAGGCGGCTTACAAGGAGCTTGTCATTGAGTACAAGCAAAATCTGATTGCCGACGGATATGCTGTGAGCAGTATTAATTCGATGCTCGCCGCTTTAAACAGCTTATTTGATTACTTGGGCTGGGTAGACTGCAAGGTAAAAGCAATCAAGACGCAACGGCAAATTTACTGCCCCGAAAACAAGGAGCTGTGCAAGGCGGAGTATTTGCGATTGGTCGAATCTGCCGAACGCAATCACAACCAACGTTTGAATATGATCCTGCAAACAATTTGCGGTATGGGTATTAGAATCAGCGAGCTGAAATTTATAACGGTAGAAGCGGTGAAAAGCGGTACGGTTGAAGTCGCTTGCAAGAGCAAAAACCGGATAATTTTCATTGTAAAAACGCTAAAGAAAAAACTGCTTCAATACGCCGCCGAACGACATATCAAAGCAGGATCTATCTTTATTACGAAATCAGGCAAGCCGGTTAACCGTACAAACGTCTGGAGAGAAATGAAAGCCTTGTGCAAACAGGCTCACGTCAACCCGGACAAGGTGTTTCCTCACAATCTGCGACATCTGTTTGCAAGAACGTTTTATAAGTTGGAAAAAGACATTGCCAAGCTCGCCGACATCCTCGGTCACAGCAGTATCAACACGACAAGGATATATATTATCTCAACAGGCTGTGAGCACCTAAAGCGCATGGAGAATATGCGGCTGGTGCTTTGATTACATAATTCCGATTATGTTGTAACACGCTAAACCATTATACATTGAAAACCAGATTAAGTCAACATTTTTTGCTTAAAAAGTGCAGACGATTAATTATTTTACTGAATCTTGACACAGTAAATCAAGCACTTAAAAATTTGAGTTTTAAGGGCTTGGTATTTTTGCGCTATATTCAAATGAAATAATGAGATTATTTCTCTACCTGATATTTCCTCTACAACATAATCGGAATTATGTAATATAGACGATGGAGGAACAGAATGAATAATTTAATAACAAAATCAAAAACAGGATTAAAACTATTATTAATATTGTTAATCTGTGTTGCGATTGGTGCTACACTAATGATTTCGGTATATTTAATTCCAACAGCACAAATCGAAAGCCATGTCAATAATTCTGCAGTATTATTTGAAATGGAAGGTTCTTATCCAAGTTTTCCAATTAGATATTGTAATAGTAATAGAGATAATTATACAGATGCATGGATGTTATTAGAAGCTTCATACAATGATGAAGATTCCAATCCAATTGCTGCTTCGATGGCAAATTATAGATATGGAATTGAGGGATTAGATCCCGTTCAATCCATTGTTGAGCACTATAAAAACGGCAAGGAATTTGATAGAGAGATTTTATATGGTCGGTATTGGAACGGATATTTAGTTTACTTAAAACCTCTTCTTTTTTTATTCGATTATTCAACAATTAGATATATAAACATTGGTTTTCAAATTTTACTGTTCTTAATTCTGGTGTATGCATTATACAAAAAAGGAATGAAGATATATATTCTTCCATATATCATTTCAATACTGATGTCTATGCCTTTTGCAATAGTATTAAATCTACAACTTACTGATTGTTATACTATTTTCAATATTGGAATTTTGATTATTCTATTAACTAAAGATAGTATTGAAATGAAAGCGTGCTACATCTTTTTATGTTTAGGTATTACGACCGCATTTATAGATTTACTCTCTTATCCTTTGGTGACATTTGGAATCCCAGCTGTTGTATATTTCAGCATAACAAAATATGAAAATGTAAAAACATCAATAATAAAAATGATAAAAATAGGACTATCGTGGTGTTTGGGCTATGGAGGTATGTGGATTAGCAAATGGATTATTGGCAGTATGCTTTCTGGTGAGAATTTATTTGCTGATGGATTCAATCAGTTTTTATATAGAGCAGGTTCTTCAGCAGAGAAAACAGGAGCATCTGATTCTTTTACTGCATTTGAAACCATATACAGAAACATACGAGCGTTTTTGTTAACTCCGGCGACATTGATACTAGGAGTATTTGTTTTGGTTATGGCTGTTTTAGTTATAAAAAATATTAGAAAAAACAAACAAAAGCCATCTGAAGCCTTAATAATATCAATCCCTTATGTGCTATTGATGGTAGCACCTATACTCTGGTATATATTAGTAAGAAATCATTCTGCCATTCACGCCTACAGCTTAGCAAATAAAGAACTATTGATTACAGCTATGTCTATTTCATTTTTAATGATAAAAATATATTTGTGGTCAAAAGAAAATAAACCAAAGAAACTATCCTAAAGGAAGATAAGTATGAAAAAAGTATTAATAATCGGAGCTGGTCCGGCAGGCTTAACTGCGGCTTATGAGCTTCTTGACAAATCGAACGATTATGAGGTAATCGTTTTTGAAGAAAGCGATTGCTTCGGCGGTATATCCCGTACCGTTAACTATAAGGGTAATCGAATGGATATGGGCGGTCATCGCTTTTTCTCTAAGGTTCCCGAGGTAAATGAATGGTGGGAGAAAATGCTGCCTACTCAGGGAGCAATGCCATATGATGATGTTGTGCTCGAAAGGACATCGACAACCGTTAGCGGTGGACCTGATCCTGAAAAGACAGACAGAGTTATGCTGAGAAGAAACAGATTGTCAAGGATCTTCTTCAATTCTAAATTCTTTGACTATCCTGTTTCACTTAAGTTTGAAACGATCAAGAATATGGGATTGGGTACAACTATCGTTGTTGGCTTTAGTTATCTCAAAACCGTTTTCCACAAGCGTGAGGAAAAATCTTTAGAGGATTTCTACATCAATCGCTTTGGCAAAAAGCTGTATTCGATGTTCTTTGAGAACTACACCGAAAACCTTTGGGGCAGACATCCGAGCGAGATATCTCCCGAATGGGGCGCACAGCGAGTAAAGGGACTTTCCATAAAAGCGGTGTTAAAAGATATATTCGGCAAAATCTTCAATAAGAAGAACCGCAAAGTTGAAACGTCGCTGATAGAAGAGTTTGCATATCCTAAGCTCGGTCCCGGTCAGTTGTGGGATTTAACAGCTGCTGATTTTGAAAAGATGGGCGGTACTATCATCAAAAACGCAAAGGTTGTCAGCGTCATAAAAAATGATGACAATGTTATGACCGGTCTGGTTTATGAAAAAAACGGTAAGCAAGTCACAGTTGATGGAGATTACATTATTTCATCTATGCCTGTTAAAGATTTGGTAATGGGTATGAACGATGTTCCTGAGCAGTACACACAGATTGCAGAGGGACTTCCGTATCGTGATTATATGACCGTCGGCGTACTGATTCCTCAACTAAATCTCAAAAACGAGACAAAAACAAAAACCATTGGTAACATAGTTCCTGATAACTGGGTGTATGTTCACGACAGAAATGTAAAAATGGGACGTTTCCAAATTTACAATAACTGGTCGCCGTATATGGTCAAGGATATTGAACACAGCATTTGGATTGGTCTTGAATACTTCTGTGATGAGGGCGACGAGATGTGGTCTATGACCGATACTGACTTTGCAAAAATGGCTATCAAGGAAATGGTCACAATGGGTTTGATCAGCAGCGAAAACGAAGTATTGGATTCACACGTTGAGCGCGTTAAAAAGGCGTATCCTGCTTATTTTGATACATATGAACATATGGACGAATTGAGAGAATACCTTAATTCTATTCCTAATCTGTTCTGTGTCGGACGTAACGGTCAGCATCGCTACAATAACATTGACCATAGTATGTGTACCTCATTTGAAACGGTTAAAAATATTCTTTCGGGAGAAACGAGCAAAGATAATATTTGGAATGTTAATACAGAGAAAGAGTACCACGAAGAAAAGCAGGATAATTAAGAAATGAAAGAGTTTTTTGAATTACTGAAACGATTTGACTTAAAAGTGATTTTTATTACTCCTACGAAGAACGGGTTTCTGCAATTCTTCCGCTACTTATTTGTTGGTGGAATTGCAACAATAGTTGATTGGGGAGTTTTGTTCCTACTAACCGACTTTGCGCATATATATCACCTTGTTTCTGCTATAATAGCTTTTATAGCCGGATTGATTACAAACTTCTTCCTTTCTAAGTTGCTGGTTTTTAAGGCTAATGAAGCAAGGGTAAATGCAGTAATGGAATTTGTAAATTATGCCGTTATAGGTGTTATTGGTTTAGGAATTACAGAACTGATAATGTTTTTGTTTACCAACTGTTGGGCTGTTCATTATATGATTTCCAAAATAATCGCTACAATAATTGTGCTGGTTTGGAATTATTTTGCGAGAAAAATATTAGTATACAAAAAATAAAAATATCCCTATGGATTGATCATCAAACAATCCATAGGGATTTACTTCTATTGGTATATTATTTCGTTATTAACTATTTCTTCTGCTTGATTACGAATGTTGCTCATCTTCCGTACCCACAGCATTTGGTTTTCTGCTTTAAGTTGCTCGGTTACACCTTCCTGTTTGGCAAACTGCTTCACGATTCTGTCGAACATCTCCGTTGCTTCTTCGTCAATGTCGGCAAGATGAGCGGTAAGGGTGCAGCTGGTTAGATAATTTGTGTAGATAATCGGATGATTTTTGAGATACTGCAAACGCCGCTTGCCCCAAATGCCGATTTCAACATTTGGCTGTTCGGGTAACTTCAAATCGGGCAGAAGATAATCTCCCTGTTGTGTGTATGTAATCTTTGTAGCCATATCTCAAACCTCCTTAATCTTGATTTTCTTGGCTTTGGCTTTTGTGAGCTTGATCAGTAGCTCGTCAATGATGTCAGTGTACTTACCCCGTAAGATGAGGGCGTTCCTTAAATCAATCAGGCTGTTGATGACCGTGCGCCGTTCATCGGGCGTCAGATAAATGTGATACTTTAGACTTCTCATCGTTATTTCCTCCTCAACTGAAATTTTGCATTCACATTATAGGAAAAAATTGAACAAATCACAAATGTGCGAGTGAGAAATGTGTGTAACTGCCGATAAAACCTGAATTTTTCATAAGTCCGTTATGAACACCCGCACCAAAATAACGAGTATCTATTAGGATGCTCGTTATTTTTTATACAAGCAAGCGAGTAACAGGAGTTGAAGGCGACCGTTAAGAAAACAGTCCAGTGGACTGTTTTTAGGGAGAGCGTTGATGATACTATGGCTTAGAACAAGTTACCATAAAGCGAGGTAGGCAGAAAGTAAAGCTCAAAGTATGTTACCTGCACCAAAATAACGAGTATCTATTAGGATGCTCGTTATTTTTTATACAAGCAAGTATAAGAATATTCGTTTTCATTCAGGCTCTCCATTCTTTTTATTTATACAATATTATTCACCTTATTGTCAGCAGACTTCCTGCAACTTCTTCTCCTTCTTCTCCTTCTTTTATTCTTATTATTCTTTTTTTCTTTTATTCTTTAGTTGTTGTTAGTTGCTTGTTGGTTGCTTGTTGGTAGCTTGTTAGTTGTTTGTTGATAGATTGTTAGTGGTTTGTTAGTTCTTTGTTAGCTATTTGTTGATGAGATGTGATTATTACTGGGGAAACACCCTTGTTTTCTCCTTGTTTTTCCTCTGTTTATTGGGGAAATCTCTATGTTATCCTGTATGTTAGTTTGTGTGTTAGCTTTACTTCCACAAATGGCGAACGCTCTACACATCTCTGTGAGGGTAGCATCCACTCTAAAGCCTTTATTAACTCACCTTATTTTCTTAACCTTTTCTGAAATCTTCCTAAACTCATCCTTAGACAGCTTATCAATATTATAATTACATTGACTTAAAATGGGTTTCTATATATAATGTAGATAGAATGAAAGTGGGGGAATTATGGCAACTAAAACAAGGATTGCAAAAAATGTTCTGTACTATTTTATGTGCAGTATTTACGGTGGAATTATTGCCCTTATTGTATGGGCTTTTTTAAAGGTAATGGCTCTTTCTCAAGAACTTCTATGGGAGTACATACCAAGCAAAATTCATATACCTTTTTACACAATAATAGTCTGCCTTATTGGTGGTGTGCTTATAGGCATTATACAGACAAAATACGGAATACTGCCTGATGAGCTTAACACCGTTATGGGTAAGGTAAAAAAGGAAAATTTCTATCCCTATGAAAATATGGGGGTGGTGCTCATCTGCGCCTTATTACCACTTATTTTTGGTGGTAGCGTTGGTCCTGAAGCTGGACTTACAGGGGTAATTGTGGGGCTATGCTACTGGGCTGGGGACCACCTAAACAAAATAAATTCAAGGCTTGTAAACATACAAAGTATGAGCCTTACCTCTGTAATAGGCGTTATCTTCGGCACACCACTTTTTGGCTTTGCCGTTAGCTTTGAGGAACATATTAAGTACTACAGGGAAAACAAATTTCCTAAGCTTAAAAAAGTTCTTTCCAACTTGATTTGTGGTTTTTCAGCCTTTGGTGCCTATTTTCTGATTTCAAAGCTCCTTGGTGGTGGAATGTCAATGCCACGAATTGATTTTCCTGAAATTACAAATTATGATAGAATGTGGAGCCTTGCCATTATTGCCATTGGCATTGTTGCAGGTATTTTCTATATTGCCTTTGAAAAGCTGGCAGATGTTGTCTTTGAAAAATTAGATAACAAGCTACCTCACATTGTCAGCACAGTTTTAGGTGGACTTATTCTTGGCATTATGGGAACATACTTCCCTCTTACAATGTTTTCTGGTGAGGAACAGATTGAAATTTTGGGAGAAACCTATAGGGACTTTGCCCCATATTTACTAATAGTTACAGGTGTATTAAAGCTGATGATAACAAGCATTTGCATAAAATCAGGCTTTAGGGGAGGTCACTTCTTCCCTGTTATCTTTAGTGGAATAAGCATTGGCTACGGTGTGGCTGTACTATTTGGCTTTAACATATCATTCTGCACAGCTGTGGTAACAGCCTCCCTACTTGGAGTAGTAATGAAAAAGCCTATTGCAGTTTCGCTCCTGCTTATGCTTTGTTTCCCACTAAGAATTATACCTTGGCTTGTAATAGGTGCATTTGTTGCAAGTCTTGTGCCTGTTGATAAGATATTTAAAAAAGCTAAAAGCTGAATAATTCGGAGGATTTATGGCTATAAAATTATCAGACCATTTTTCATATTCAAGGCTTTTTCGTTTTGTGTTCCCCTCAATAATTATGATGGTGTTCACTTCTATTTACGGAATTGTTGACGGTTTTTTTGTTTCCAACTTTGCAGGGAACACTGCCTTTGCATCTGTAAACTTCACCTTACCATTTTTAATGGGACTTTCAGCTATAGGGTTTATGGTTGGTGCAGGTGGCTCGGCACTTGTAGCTATGCGACTTGGAGAGGGTAACGAGAAAAAGGCAAAACAAACCTTTTCCCTACTTGTATATCTTGTAATTATAGTTGGCTTGGTTCTTGCAATTATAGGACAAGTTGTACTTGAGCCTGTTATAAGGCTACTTGGTGCAAGTGAAGATATGGTGGATTTGTGTGTAATTTACGGAAGAATTAACCTTTGTTCACTGCCCTTCTTTATGCTACAAAATATGTTCCAGAGCTTTCTTGTTACTGCTGAAAAGCCAAAGTTAGGACTTGGCATAACCATAACAGCAGGAATTACCAATATGGTACTTGATGCTGTCCTTGTAGGATTTTTTAACTTTGGAATTGTAGGTGCAGGCGTTGCTACTGCCATTAGCGAAACCTTGGGTGGTTTAATTCCACTACTGTACTTTGTCTTTCCAAACAAAAGCAGACTAAGTCTTGTTAAAGCACCTGTTGATTTTCGCTCCATTGGCAAGGCTTGTTCCAACGGTGCTTCTGAATTTATGAGTAACCTTTCAATGTCCCTTGTAAATATGCTGTACAACATTCAGCTTATGCGTTTTGCAGGTGAAGACGGAATATCTGCTTATGGGGTTATTATGTATGTGAATTTTGTTTTTGTATCCATATACCTTGGTTACTCCATTGGTGTTGCTCCCGTTATTGGCTACAACTACGGAGCTCAGAAAAACTCTGAACTGAAAAACATATTCAAAAAGAGCCTTATTGTGATTGCCGTCTTTGCAATAGCTATGGAAATTTTGGCTCAAAGCCTTTCAGGGTTCTTTGCAAATATATTTGTTGGATATGACGAGGGTTTGTACAACATCACTCATCACGCATTTACTCTTTTTTCCCTTTCATTCCTTTTTATGGGGTTCAACATCTTTGGCTCTGCCTTTTTTACTGCCCTCAACAACGGAAAAATCTCTGCCACAATTTCCTTTGGTCGCTCCTTAGTTTTCCAAGTGATTATGATATTCCTACTGCCTGTATTTTTAGGTCTTGACGGAATATGGCTGTCGGCTATGGTTGCAGAAGGTCTTTCTCTGATTATTACATCAGTATTCCTACTTACCAACAGAAAAAAATATAAATATCTATAAGGTATGCAGTGTCTATGTTAGACACTGCATTTTTCTTTTCAAGAATTATAGTAAGCACTGTCTAATTTTATTGTTTTTTATTAACATTCTGTGAATTTTTGTAGAAATTTTACATAGTATGTGGTATGATGAGGCTGTATGATTATATTTATAATCGAAAGGAGTATTTTATGAAACCAGAAGAAATAAAGGCTATTGACAATATCCTTGAAGGTCATAACTATGACCCCACCCTGCTTATTGCAATAATGCAGGATATTCAAAAGCTATATCACTATCTGCCTGAGGACTGTCTTAAATACATTTCAAAAAAGCTAAGTCTTCCTGAGGCTAAAATCTACGGAGTAGCTACCTTCTATGAAAATTTCTCCCTTGATGTAAAGGGTAAGTATATTATTAAAATCTGTGACGGAACAGCCTGTCACGTTCGCAAAAGTGTTCCTGTACTTGAAGAATTCAGAAAGGTTCTTGGGGTTACAGCTGACAAGCCAACTACAGAGGATATGCTCTTTACTGTTGAAACTGTGTCCTGCCTTGGTGCTTGTGGACTTGCACCTGCCTGTACTGTAAACGATGAGGTTCACCCTGCTATGACCCCTGAAAAGGCAAGGGCACTTATTGAAGAACTGAAAGGAGCTGAAGGTAAATGATGCAAATTCGCACAAGACAGGAGCTTGACCAAAAGAGGAAGGAATACTCCCGTTATCTTGCAAACCAGACAAAGCAAATTCTCGTTTGTGGTGGTACTGGCTGTGTTGCCGGTGGCTCTCTAAAGATATTCTCAAAGCTTATTGACATTATGAACGAGAGGAACATTAACTGTGTTGTTAAGCTTGAAAAGGACCTTGACAAGGACTCTGTTGGTGTTAAAAAAACAGGCTGTCACGGCTTTTGCGAGAAAGGCCCTCTGGTTCGTATTGAACCCTCTGGCCTCCTTTACACAAAGGTTAGTGTTGATGACTGTGAGGAAATTATTGAGAAAACCATACTTAATGATGAGGTAATTGACCGACTTGTTTATCACGATAAGGAGGGTACTCCCTACAACATTCAAGAGGAAATACCTTTTTATGCTAATCAGACAAGAATTGCTCTGGAGCATTGTGGTAAAATCAACGCAGAATCAATTACCGAATATATTGCCGAGGGTGGCTATCAGGCTGTGGCAAAGGCACTCTTTGATATGACACCTGAACAGATTAACGAAGAAATTATTGACTCCTCCCTCCGTGGCAGAGGTGGTGGTGGATTCCCAACAGGCAGAAAGTGGGCGTCTGTTCTAAAGCAAACTGACCCTGAAAAGTATGTTGTTTGTAATGGTGACGAAGGTGACCCAGGTGCATTTATGGACCGTTCTATGATGGAGGGTGACCCACACAGAGTACTTGAGGGTATGATTATTGCCGGTATTGCCACAGGGGCACACACAGGCTACATATATGTTCGTGCTGAATATCCACTTGCTGTCACAAGGCTGAGAATTGCCATTGAAAAGGCAAATCAGAGGGGACTTTTGGGCAAGAACATACTTAACTCCGGTTTTGACTTCCAAATCCACATCAGCCAAGGTGCCGGTGCATTTGTATGTGGTGAAGGCTCTGCACTTACCTCCTCCATTGAGGGTAACAGAGGTATGCCAAGGGTAAAGCCACCTCGTACAGTTGAACACGGACTTTTTAACAAGCCAACTGTACTTAATAATGTTGAAACCTTCTGTAATGTTCCACCTATTATTAACAAGGGTGCAAAGTGGTACAAGGAATACGGCCCAGAGAACAACCACGGCACAAAGGCTTTTGCCCTTACAGGTAATGTTGAAAACACAGGTCTTATTGAAGTTCCTATGGGTACAAAGCTAAAGGATGTTATCTTTGACATTGGTGATGGCGTCAAGGGTGGTGAATTTAAGGGTGTGCAGATTGGTGGCCCAAGTGGTGGTTGCCTGTGTATTAGCGCAACTGAAAATCACCTTAACCTTAATATGGACTTTGACAGTCTGAAAAAGGTTGGCGCTATGATTGGCTCTGGTGGACTTGTTGTTATGAATGACAAAACCTGTATGGTTGAGGTTGCTCGTTTCTTTATGCAGTTCACTCAAAATGAAAGCTGTGGCAAATGTGTACCTTGCAGAGAGGGCACAAAGAGAATGCTTGAGATACTAACGGATATTACCGAGGGCAGAGGAACTTTGGAGCATATTGATATGCTTGAGGAACTTGCTGACACAATTTCCAACACAGCCCTTTGTGGTCTTGGCAAAACAGCTGCCTCTCCTGTTGTATCAACACTAAAATATTTCCGTGACGAATACATCGCTCACGTTGTTGACCATAAATGCCCTGCAGGTCAATGTAAGGCTCTTGTGAACCTTGTAATTGACCCAGAAAAGTGCAAGGGCTGTACTAAGTGTGCAAGAATGTGTCCTGTTGGTGCTATTGAGGGCAGTGTGAAAAATCCACATTCCATTGACACAACAAAGTGCATTAAGTGTGGCACTTGTATTGACGGATGTAAGTTCGGCGCAATTTCTTATGAATAAGGAGGGACATAAAATGGCTAAATATATGATTGTTGACGGTATTCGAGTTGAGTTTACCGATGAAAGAAATATTCTACAAGTAATCCGTAAGGCTGGTATCAATGTTCCTACCTTCTGTTATTACTCTGATTTATCAATTTACGGTGCTTGTCGTATGTGTGTGGTTGAGGACGAAAGAGGGAGAATTATGGCCTCCTGCTCCACCCCACCTGCTGACAAAATGGTTATTAAGACAAACACATCTAAGCTACACGACTACAGAAAGATGATTTTGGAGCTTCTTCTTTCCTCCCATTGTCGTGACTGTACAACCTGTGAGAAAAACGGAAGATGCCGTTTGCAGATGCTTGCATCTCGTTTTGGACTTTCCAACGTTCGCTTTAAGGACACTCGTCCACATATGGAAATTGACAATTCCTCCTATGCTATTGTTCGTGACCCAGGCAAATGTATCCTCTGTGGCGACTGCGTAAGAATGTGCAACGAGGTACAGAATGTTGGTGCTATCGACTTTGCCCACCGTGGTTCTAATATGATTGTAACACCTGCCTTTGGCAAGAATATTGCTGATACAGACTGCGTAAACTGTGGCCAATGTGCTGCCGTTTGTCCAACTGCTGCCATTACAATTAAGAGGGACACAAAGAATGTTTGGAAGGCTCTTTATGACCAAAATGTTAGAACTGTAGTTCAGGTTGCCCCTGCTGTTAGGGTTGCCCTTGGTGAGCTATTCGGTCTTGAGCCAGGTGAAAACTCCATTGGAAAAATCTTCACTGCACTTAGAATGTGTGGCTTTGACACAGTATTTGACACCTCATTTGCTGCCGACCTTACAATTATGGAGGAATCAAATGAGCTACTGGAAAAATTACAGCGTGGAGATACGGAAATGCCTCTGTTTACCTCCTGTTGCCCAGGTTGGATAAGGTATGTTGAAACAAAGCATCCTGATTTAATGAAGTATGTTTCCACCTGCAAATCCCCTATGGAGATGTTCGGTGCAGTTATTAAGGATTACTACAAGGAGGCTGACAAGGAGTCAGGACTTAGGACTGTTTCAATTGCAGTAATGCCTTGCACAGCCAAAAAGTATGAGGCTGCAAGAGATGAATTCAAAAAGGACGGTGTTCCTGATGTTGACTATGTTATCACCACTCAGGAGCTTGCAGATATGATTACAGAGCTGGGTATTCAGTTCAATGAAATTGAGCCTTCTGCCCCTGATATGCCATTTAGCATTTCTTCTGGTGCAGGTAGAATCTTTGGTGTAACAGGTGGTGTTGCCGAGGCTGCCCTTCGCAAGGTTGCAGACAACACACCTTATGCTCTAAAGGAAATTGAATACTGTGGTGTAAGAGGTATTGAGGGAGTTAAGTCAGCCTACATTACCCTTGGGGATACAGCACTTAGAATTGGTGTTGTGTCTGGTCTTGCAAATGCTGAATCCCTTATTCAGAAAATTAAAAGTGGTGAAGAACACTTTGATTTTGTAGAGGTTATGGCCTGTCCAATGGGTTGCGTAAACGGTGCAGGTCAGCCATTCTCCTACAATGAGGACAAATGCCAGAGGGCAAAGGGACTTTACACCTCTGACAAATCATCAATGGTTAAGCGTTCCAACGAAAACCCTGTTGTACTTGATATGTACGCAAACGGTGTTCTCAAGGAACACTCCCACCGGCTACTCCATGTTCATTATAAAACTTGTGAGGATAAATAAGACAAAAGATAAAAGGCAGGGTATTTTACCCTGCCTTAATTTTTTCTCTTACAGACTTCCACCACCGTGGGTTGAACCTGATGAGCTTGTATGTGTGGAAGAACCTCCACCACTACTGCTTGAATCACTCTTTGCAGATTTGCTAACTGTTGATGTAATAAATCTGTCGCTTTGTCCTGTAATTACAAGACTATCCTGCTGTAGATAATCGTTAGCCTCTGTCTTTTTGGCAACTGATTTTAGCTGACCTTTCAGAATTGCAAGAACAATTCCTGCAATAATAGCACCAATAGCAAGACCTATAAGAAGGTGGTAAAACTCAAAGTGCATTGGCATATTGCCACCGTCATATGCCACACCTGTTTCAGCCTGAGTTAAAAAGTCGTCCATAAGTGGAATAAACTTTTTGAAAGCCTCATAATAATCCTGGCTGTCAAAGTCACCTCTAAGCTGGTCACCAAGGTAGCCTATGCCATCATCTGTAATAGCTTTAATTCCAAAGCCTGTTGTTGAAATGTACCTTTCATTAGGGCCTGTAGCTACAAGTAGCAGACAGCCACCGTCCTGGCTGTAGCCACTATAGTCATATAAATCATCTGCAAAGTCCTGCATTGTGCTGTCGCCAACACTTTCCACAGTAACAATTACAGCATCAAAATTATGGGCCTTATTCATATCCCTAAGGGCCTTATCAAGCTCATTGTACTGACTTTCTGTAAGACATTGTGCATCATCAATAAGGTATGGCATAGCTTCGTCATAGGCAAAAGCTGGAGATACAGAGCATAAAGCAATAATAAGAGCTACTAAAATTCCTGATAATTTCTTCATAACTGCACCTCCTTAACCTAAGAACAGAAAAGCTAAAAGTGTAGCAATAGCAGACACACCGGCAAAAACGCTGAGGAATGTAAGCCACATCTTCTTTTTATCAGCAGGTAAATTACCTACAAACTTACCTGTCTGTCCGTTCATAGCAAAGGTGTATTTCTCGCCCTTATATGTAGAGCTAAGCATCCATACAGGATAAAGTGCATACTTAACAATACCCTCTGTAATGTTGAATTTAGCACCACGGTTGCCAGAAAGCATATTCAGAACCTTGCTTGGGATTCCACCGTTGCCCTTTTTCTCGTTATCGTGGATAGATGGGGAATGAACAACTGTGTAATAGCCCTTAAATGTATTCTCAAGAACATCTAAAGCACTTTGGAAAGTTCTGTCGTTTGCCCTCTTTTCATTATCCTTTTCATCTACATCGTACTTATCAGCAAGATAGCCTGCAAGGTAAGCTGTTTGGAAAGGAACAGCCTCGCTAAAATCAAAGGGTTCAATGGATTCCATAAGGTCATCATCCATTTTTGATGAACCGTCACATGGAATATTATTAAATGCCATATTGCCCTCTCTGTAAATATCAAAGTATGAGGTTTCAGTATAGTTGTAGCTACTATCACTCCAACGCCTTATTTTCTCTGCTGTAAAGTTGGCAGAGGCGTGGATTTTGGAATCGTAGAGCCAAAATGGAACATAAACACCCTTTATTTCATCTATATGGTTTTGGGTTTTAAATTCCTTTGGAAGTAGGAATTTGCCCTTAATATGCTCCCTGTACTTTTCCTGCGCCATCTTTTTATCAACCTTGAAAGGAATAATAAAATCAGGCTTTAACGCACCCTGGAATCTACCCTTCATAACTACTGCGTTGCCACAGTATGGACAAGAGGTTGCACCGGTGTTCTCGTCACCGATAACCTCACCACCACAGGACTCACAGACAAAGACAGACATATTCTCTGTTTCTTCCTCAGACCACTCGTTATTGGAACTACTCCACTCTCCACCATTCTGCTGAGGAGCGTCCTTATCCAAGTCCTGGTCCTTTGACTGAAATTCGGATACATCCATTGTGGTGTCGCAGAAAGGACATTTCATCTTCTGAGTAGATGAGTCAAATTCCATTGAGCCACCACAGGCAGGACATTTGTAATCTATTGTTTCACTCATTGTTATCACCTGTTTCCTTGTTTATTAGTTAAACCACACAGATTTTGTATGGTACTACCTACCACAATTATACTATTTATTGAAATAAATGTCACTACAAAATCAGTCATTTTTTCATTATAGCAAAACTCACAAAAGGAGTTGCAGTAAATTGTCTGTTATTACCATTGTATTACTTTAATTTGTAACATATAACAAAAAATGAGCTGTTATTTTGTTAACAGCCCATTATTCATAATATTAAACTTTTTCAAAGTCACTAGCTGGATGCTTACACAGAGGGCAAATGTAATCCTCCGGAAGCTCCTCCCCAACATATTCATAACCACATATCTTGCAACGCCAAACCGTTTTGCCCTCATCAGCTGAAACAGTATTTTGTGGCTTTGGCTTGATATTTTTGAAATAATAATCATATGTTGCAGAAGGCACATCGCTAAGAATTTCTCCGTCAGTTGGTCGTGCTATAAACAGAATATGACTGCCAAGGTCAATTTCTGACACAACATAAAGGGAAATATATGCGTTTGTACCCTTTGTAATAGCCATAGTGTCATTATACACTTTTTTGCAGTCCTTAAAGTCAGCAAACTTATCCACTTCCCTACCAGACTGAAAGCCAAAGTGCTTGAAAAGCTCAAAATCAGCATCCTCACTAATGACGGAAACAGTCATTTTCTTTGTTTCCTTAATCATCTGACAAGTAAGGTTTTCCTTATTCACTGCAACGCTAATTGTCAGTGGGTCAGACGCCAACTGAGTTACTGTATTTACAATACAGCCATTGTGCATACCCTCTTTAAAAGAGGTCAGCACAAACAGGCCATAGCTAAGTTTAAATAAAACTTTTTCATCCATTACAGGACACTACCTTTTATTAGCCAAAATATCTGTCAAGTAAGCCCTTGAGAGCCTTACCGTGACGAGCCTCATCCCTTGCCATTTCGTGAACTGTATCGTGGATAGCATCAAGGTTGTTCTTCTTAGCACACTTTGCTAACTCGAACTTACCCTCTGTTGCACCAAATTCACAGTCAACTCTCCAAGCAAGGTTATCCTTTGTAGAGTTAGTCATTTTGCTCTCTAAGTCAGAACCAAGTAGCTCTGCAAACTTAGCAGCGTGTTCAGCCTCTTCAAAAGCTGCCTTTTCCCAATAAAGACCGATTTCAGGATAGCCCTCACGATGTGCAATTCTTGCCATACAGAGGTACATACCAACCTCTGAACATTCGCCGTCAAAGTTAGCCTTTAGCTGTTCAAAGATATACTTCTTATCTTCTTCACTGATGTCATCATTATTCTTTACAGTAGATGCATATACACCAAATTCGTGTTCTGCTGCAAGAGTGAGTTCACCCTCTACCTTCTTAAACTTATCTGCGCCAACGTGGCAGATTGGGCACTCTGCTGGAGCCTCGTCACCTTCGTGTACATAACCACATACTGTACAAATCCATTTTGCCATTTTAATTATCCTCCTAAAAAATTTAATTGTTTATTTATTATCAAGGCACTTTCTGCATTGTCCGAAAAATTGCAAACCATAGTCCTCAATTTTTCCGTCAAAACTTTCTGACGCCTTATTAACTATTTCTTCTTCTGGAATATATTCCATATCAATCACTTCACCACAGCATCTACAAACAAAGTGACTGTGTGGTTTTACTGTGCCGTCAAATCTGTCAGCACCATTACCTGTAGAAATTTTAAGTATCTGCCCATTTTCTGAAAGCAGAGCTAAATTCCTGTAAACAGTTCCAAGACTAATATTGGGTTGTTCTTTTCTAACACTTGCATACACCATATCTGCTGTAGGGTGGTCCACCCTGCTTTGCAAATTATTCAGTATGCATTCACGCTGTCGAGAATACTTAATCATATTTGTCTCCTGTGATATTAGTAATTGTTACTATTATTATAACTACTGAAAACCTGTTTGTCAAGGGTTTTTACAAAATAATTTTTTCAAATATTTGTTAAATTATTCAAAAAGTACAACAAAAAGGCACAGCACATGCTATGCCTTTCCATATAGTTTTTTAAAAACTCACTTTTTAATATATATAACACACTGAGCGTACTTTTTTGAGCCGTCCTTTGCTGTTGCTCTTACATATGCTGTGCCTCTTGTCTTTGCTGTTACACCGCCTGTTGATGTAACTGTTGCAACCTTTGTATTAGTTGACTTCCAAGTAACTGTCTTTACATTTGCATTTGTAGGATAAACAGTTGCCTTAAGAGTAAATTTGCTACCTTCTTTTAGAGACATTGAAGTTGCGTTTAGCTTAACTGCTGTTACAGGCTGTTTTACTGTAATCTTGCACTGTGCGTACTTTCTTGAGCCGTCAAGTGCTGTTGCTCTTACATAAGTTGCACCCTTCGCCTTTGCTGTTACAATGCCTGTTGATGTAACTGTTGCAACTCTTGTATTAAGTGACTTCCAAGTAACTGTTCTTACATTTGCACTTGATGGATAAACTGTGGCCTTAAGTGTTGTTTTTGAGCCTCTGTTAAGTGTCTTTGCTGTTGCATTTAGCTTAACTGCTG
>JBGUUL010000018.1:0-2646 GCA_045133515.1 Ruminococcus sp. | reverse complement strand
CCCTGCTTTGGCAGAGCCTCAAAAAGACTCGCCCTGTCCTCATCAAACCACTCATCATCGTAATGACAATGACTGTCAAAAACATTTGTGTACATAATATCTCTTGTAGCTCCTATAACTAAAGCCATTGGAAGTAACCAATGGCTTGTTTTTTTAACTTATCTGACTTCCTGCAGGGATGTTATCATCAACAAAAATAACATTAACATTGTCGCCGTGACTGGCTGCAAGAATCATACCGTTGCTCTCAACACCACATAGCTTTGCAGGCTTTAGGTTAGAAACAAGAATAACCTTTTTGCCAATAAGCTGGTCAGGTGTGTAGTAAGGGGAAATACCAGATGCAACTGTCCTTTCCTCTTCTCCGTCAAAAACTGTTAACTTAAGTAGCTTTTTGGACTTCTTAATTGGTTCACAGTTCTTAATGTCAGCAACCTTTAGCTGAACCTTGAAGAAGTCGTCAATACCAATTTGTGCAACTCCCTCAATTTTCTTATCTTCCTTTTTTTCAGGCTTTTTGTCCTTTTCAGCCTTCTTAGCCTCTGCTTCCTGCTTTGCATAAATGTCAGCAAGTAGCTTTTCTGTGTCAAGTCTTGAGAATAGTGGCTCTGCCTTGCCAACCTTAATGCCTGTTTCAAGTCCACCAAAGGCAAACAGGCTTTCGTAGTCCTTGTTTTGTGAATTTAGCTGAGCCATAATCTTGTCTGAGGTTTCAGGCATAAATGGAGAAAGAAGAATAGCAAGGAAACGGATGCCCTCAAGTAGGTTGTAAAGCACAGTGCCAAGTCTTTCTCTCTTATCCTCATCCTTTGCAAGAGCCCAAGGCATTGTTTCATCAATATACTTGTTAAGTCGCTTTGCATAGGAAATAATTGTGTCAAGGGTGTCAGCAACTCTGTAGGTTTTCAGAAGTTCATCAACCTTTTTAACTGTGTCAGTTGCCATAGTTTTAATTTCAAAGTCAAGAATATCCTCTGCCTTTGGCTCTTGAATAACTCCGTCAAAGTACTTGTTGTTCATAGCGATTGTACGGTTTACAAGGTTGCCAAGTGTGTTTGCAAGGTCGGAATTATATCTTTCAAAAACAGTTTCATAGGTGATAGAACCGTCAGATGTGTATGGCATTTCTGAAAGTAGGTAGTATCTTACAGCATCAACGCCAATAAGCTTTACAAGGTCGTCAGCATAGATAACATTACCTCTGGATTTACTCATCTTGTCCTGACCAAACAGTAGCCAAGGATGACCGAACACCTGCTTTGGAAGTGGCTCACCAAGAGCCATAAGCATAATTGGCCAGTAAATTGTGTGGAAACGGAGAATATCCTTGCCAATGATGTGAACATCAGCAGGCCAGTATTTTCTGTAGTTATCGCTGTTTTCCTCACAGTCATAGCCAAGAGCAGTAATGTAGTTTGAAAGTGCGTCAATCCAAACATAAACAACGTGCTTGTCGTCAAAGTCAACAGGAATACCCCACTTAAAGGAGGTACGGCTTACGCATAAGTCCTGAAGTCCTGGCTTGATGAAGTTGTTGACCATTTCCTTTTTACGGCTTTCAGGATAGATAAAGTCAGGGTTGCTTTCGATAAAGTCCTCAAGCTGTTTTTGATACTTTGAAAGCTTGAAGAAGTATGCCTCCTCCTTAGCCTTCTTAACCTCTCTGCCACAGTCAGGGCATTTGCCGTCAACTAACTGGCTTTCAGTCCAAAAGCTTTCGCAAGGGGTGCAGTAAAGGCCTTCGTATTCGCCCTTGTAAATATCCCCTTGGTCATAGAGCTTTTTAAAAATCTTCTGAACAGTTTTTTCGTGGTTTTTGTCAGTAGTTCTAATAAAGTAATCATAGGTGGTGTTGAGCAAATCGCAGATTTCTCTAATTTCACCAGCTACGCCGTCAACATATTCCTTTGGAGTAACTCCGGCTTCCTTAGCATAGTCCTCAATTTTCTGACCGTGTTCGTCAGTACCTGTGCAGAAGAATACATCATAGCCCTGCATTCGCTTGTACCTTGCAATAGCATCAGTCATAACAATTTCGTAGCTGTTACCGATATGTGGTTTTCTTGAGGTGTAGGCAATGGCAGTTGTGATGTAGAACTTTTCGCCCTTGCAACTTTTACACATAACACTCACTCCTTATGTAAAATAAAACTGATACTATTATAACAAATTACTCTGGAAAATGCAATTATCTACCTTAATATATGTGAAAAATCAGTAAAAAATCAATGTATATGCATTTCTAAAAATTTCTAAGAGAAAACCCTTGACAAATAGCATATGTTTTGCTATACTATATGTACACCAAGGAAATTGGTGTGTTTTTATGAATATCGCAGGGTAGAGCAGTTTGGTAGCTCGTCGGGCTCATAACCCGGAGGTCGTTGGTTCAAATCCGGCCCCTGCATCCATCAAGCATCAGTCAACAGACTGATGCTTTTTCATTTTCATAATAATATATAAAGAGTATAGTAAGAATAAAATTTTTACAAAAGAAAAATGCCCATCCTATTGGATGGACAAGTCGGTGTTGGCATCTTCCTATTTTCACAGGCCGTCACCAGCCAACTATCTTCGGCACTACTGAGCTTAACTTCTGTGTTCGGGATGGGAACAGGTGGACCCTCAGCGTCATCGACACCAACT
>JBGUUL010000017.1:0-25097 GCA_045133515.1 Ruminococcus sp. | reverse complement strand
TCAACACCCTTAACAGACTGTGAAGCAGCTACGATTGGCATCCACTTCTGAATCAACTGTAGTGGAATATTTGCCTTCTTTGTAAAGAGGGAAATATACTTCTTTGCAACATCTTCCCTACCATGGATTGTAAAGGTTAGATATGTACGAGCAGCATCAGCAGAAGCATTACCCTGAGTTGCGTGTGCCCAGTCAATAAGGTATGGATTACCATCCTTGTCAATAATAATGTTACTTGGGCAGAAGTCACCATGACAAACCTTTGTGTGGTCCTTCATTGAGGAAATGCGAGTTTCAAGCTCATAACGCTGTGTTGCGTCAACAATTTTGCACTCTGCAAGTTTACTCAACATCTTATCCTTTAGTTTGTTAAGCTTAGGTGAACTCTTTGAGAGAACCTTAATTTGCAGGTCAACAAGAAGCTCAAGATACTCATCCATTTTTTCAGGATTTTCAGCCATTAACCTTTCCAAAGTTTTGCCCTCAATATAATCAATAACAATAGCCCACTGACCATCAATCATCTTAACTTCACGCAGACGAGGAATGTTAAGTCCTGTTTCTTCAACAAGAGCTTGATTGAGTGCTTCGTTAAGAACATTTGCCTTACTATAATCAGTAGAGAAAATCTTAACTACAGTGTCACCGTCACGAACGATTTTTTTATCTTTTCTTTCAATTAAAATATCCATATTTATCTCCTTACCCTCAGAGCTTTTACTCCGAGAAATTTTGTTTGATATTAAAGGTTTATGTTCACTAAGGAATTCTTATGAACATCTTTAACCTTTGACTTTATTATAATACTTTATTTCCGATTTGTCGAGAGTTTTTATGCAAATTTTATTAAAATTTTTTATAAATTTTTCTTATTTTATTGATAATTTATTAACAATCTCATATAGCCCCATTATGTTTCCACAAAAGAAAAAAGAACTCCAAAACGGAGTTCTTTTTTTAAAACAATCCAAAATGTTCAAGAAGTATTTTTAGTCCTAAGCAAATGAGAATTATACCACCGGCAAGTTCAGCCTTGTTCTTATACTTAAGTCCGAAAATGTTTCCGATTTTTACACCAATACAGGAAAGTATAAAGGTGGTAATGCCAATTATTATTGCACCTAAAAGTGTATTGAAAAAGCTGTTAAATCCAGAAACAAGGTCAACCTGTACACAAGCAAAGGTTACGCCAACAGCAAGGGCGTCTATGCTTGTAGCTATTGCCATTGTAAACATTATCTTAACACCAAGGCCACTATCTGCCTTTTCCACCTCCTTAGAGAAGGACTCCTTAATCATATTACCACCGATAAGTGAAAGCAGGATAAAAGCTATCCAAGGAGTAATGCTTGTAATGTAGCCTGTGAAGCTTGCCCCCAACAGGTAGCCAATCATAGGCATTAAGAACTGAAAGCCACCAAACCATATTCCACAAATTGCACATTTTTTAAAGTCGATTTTCGGTATTGCAAGACCTTTGCAAACTGAAACTGCAAAGGCATCCATTGATAGCCCTACAGCAAGTAGTAAAATTTCAATTATTCCCATAATGTTCCTCTTAAAATAAATTCTTCAAGGTATATATTATAATATTATACAGTTCTTGTCAACATTATTTCTTCCCAATTTAATATGTACAAAAATAAAGCCGTTGCAACAGCAGATTGTGACTGCTATAACAACGACTAAAGTTTTATTTTTCTAATACAGAAACCATTTTTTCATAAATATCAGGATGTGACTTTTTAATTGAAATAGGTCTGCCATTTTCATTGATGAAACAATGAGTAGATTTACCTGTACAGGACAAACTGTTGTCCTTTGTAAAACGAATCTCATATTCAAAGGTCATCTTAACTCCATTAAAGGAAGTCATTTTAGTATAAACAGCAAATTCATCGGAAAATCCCAGTGATTTATGATACTTTGCATAGACATCAACCACAGGAATAATAAGATTGATTTTCTCCATTTCAAGGCAATCACAGCCAATTTGTGACATTGCATCAATACGAGCTTCCTCAAAAAAACGGATATAGTTTGTATGGTGTACAATGCACATTCTATCGGTTTCGTAATAATTAACTTTTCTTACATATGGTTTAATTTTCATTCTCTTACTTCCTTAAAAGCAAACCAGCCTTAAGATCCTCTTTTGCCTGTTCCTTCATTTTATAATGCTGTTTTTTGCCTGTAGCTGTGCAAGGTAAATCATCCACAAAGCGATAATACCTTGGGCATTTATATTTTGAAAGGTTAGGGTGGTTTGCACAGTAATCCATCATTTCTTTTACAGTAATACTATCATCATCAGGAATAATATAGGCAACAAGTAATTCACCCTTTGTTTTGTCGGGAATAGAAGTTACCATACTTTCCTGTACCTTTGGATGTAGATTGAGAATTTCTTCAACCTGTGGAGGATAGATATTCTCACCACTACAGATAATCATATCATCCTTACGACCTGCAATAGTGATAAATTCTTTTTCATCCCAAGTTGCAAGGTCCCCTGTGTAAAGGTAGCCTTTGTAGTACTTTTCCTTTGTAACCTTATCATTATTAAAGTAACACATTGAGGATTTTGCAGGTGACTTAATAATAACCTCACCTACCTCATTGTTATCCTTTGCCACCATTTCATCAGGCTCTGCTCTTCTATCGTCTAAGGCTTTTACAACACGAACATCATCATCGGTGCAGAATCTACCTGCTGTACCAGACATTTCAGGCAAGTCATAAGGACGGAGAAATGTATTCCAGAATGACTCTGTTGTACCATAGCCGTTAAAAATATTTGGAGTAAGAGTTTCTTGAAAACGAATACACTGTGCCTTTTCAAGTGGTGCGCCCATTGTTACGATACCACGAATTTTGGAAAGGTCAACAGGATGCTTTTCCTGTCTTGTAGCAAGTGAGGAAAGAACAGCAGGAACACCTACAAGGAAGGTTACGCCGTACTTTTCTGCATATTGCAAACAAGTTCTTGGGTTGTAACTTCTTAAAATTACAAATGAACCACCTGCATATAGTGTTGGAGAAGGGCCACCTGAGTGAATACCACCTCTGTGGAACCAAGGAGTCATATTCATTGTTATATCGAGAGGATTAAGTGGGAAGTGCATAATAACATCGTGGGAAGAAAGAACCTCGTTGATATTATTTAGTGGAACACCCTTTGGAAGTGAGGTTGTGCCTGATGTAAAAAGTCTTGTAACCTCATCATAAATATGTGTTTGGAAATCAATTTCAGGGTTAGTATCCTCACTATCCTTACAAAAGTCCTCAAACCTTATATGACCCTTTGGAAGTTTTTCGCACTTATGCTCACTATCAACCATTAAGACAATTTCAGGCTTTTCAACGCAAAGAGCAAGTGCCTGTTGCATTTCATTTTTAAATTCATAATCATATACAAAAACCTTTGGAGTATTGTGGTTGATTAGCAGGGCAATTTCTCCTGCTGCAAGGTTGAAGTTTGCAGGGCAGTTGATTGCACCGATTTTCTGTGGTGCAATATAACACATAATAAACTGTGGAGAGTTAGGAAGAAAATACAGAACTGTGTCATTTTTACCAACACCTCTTTTCTTAAGAGCATTGGCAAACCTATTGACATCTCTATTTAGCTCATCATAGGTCCACATTTTGTCCAGCTGTGGGTCAACCATAGCCTGTTTGTACCCAAAACGCCTTACATTACGCATAAAACCATTAAGCCAAGTAAATTCCTGTTCAAATGTTTCTTTGAACATTGTTACATCATAAGTATAGTTCATTAACATCTTCCTTTTTCATTTTATTTTATTTTTGATATTTACCTACAATAACGCTACTATTTTGACCACCAAAGCCAAGGGAGTTACTCATAGCATAATCAATATTTGTTTTGAGTGGCTCACCCATAACAAGGTTAAGGTCAATTTCTTCATCTACATTTTTAAGGTTAAGTGTGTGAGGAATAACACCCTCTGTAATTGCTTTAATACAGGTAATACATTCTGTAACGCCACCTGCACCCATCATATGACCAGTTGCACCCTTTGTTGAAGAAACATAAGGCTTTTTACCCTGGAATACAGAGTTAATTGCAATACCCTCAACAACATCACCCTTATGGGTTGCTGTGCCGTGAGCATTTATATATCCAATTTGGTCAGGTTCAAGGTTTGCTTCCTCAAGAGCACATTGCATAGCACGAATTGCACCGTCACCCTCTGGATGAGGAGCAGTAATGTGGTGTGCGTCACTTGTGTTGCCACAGCCCTTAAGCTCACAAATAATGTTAGCTCCACGAGCAAGTGCGTGTTCCTCTGTTTCAAGAATAAGTGCGCCACTACCCTCACCAATAACAAAGCCGTCACGGCTTACATCAAATGGACGAGATGCAGTTTCTGCATTTTCGTTATTTCTTGAAAGTGCCTTTGCATTTGCAAGAGAATAAATTACGATTGGGCAAAGTGCGCTTTCTGCACCAACAGCCACCATAGTTTCAGCCTTACCAGCCTCAATTAACATTGCTGCTGTGTAGATTGCATCTCCACCAGAAGAACAGGCTGTATCAACTGTAAAGGAAGGTCCTTGAATATTGTGCATAATTGCAATATGAGTTGCTGCAATATTGCCGAGAATTTTTGGGATAAAACGAGGGCCAACCTTTTTGTGTGCTGCACCTGTTAGTGCCTCTTGAGTATATGCTGTAGTGGCAATACCACTAAGAGCAGTACCCATAACAATACCTGTTCTTGTTGGTTCAATTTCGATACCACTCATTTTTATTGCTTCTTCTGCTGCAATATATGCGTACTGCATAAATGGGTCAGTTTGACGGAGAATCTGCTTTGGAATGTAATCAGCTGGATTCAAATCCTTAACCTGTCCTGCAACCTGTACTGCAAGCTCTGACGGGTCAAAGGAGGATATTCTGCTGATACCACTTTTTCCTGCAAGGAGATTATTCCAATACTCATCTACACCAATACCGATTGGTGTTACTGCGCCCATACCTGTAATTACAATTTTTTTCATTTTTGAAAGTCCTTTCAATGCACATTGAACCAAAATATAGTATTCGTCAATACTGTTTGGTATATTTATCAACACAATAATTATAACAAAATCAGAAATGATTTACAATAGTTTAATAATGCTAAATATTTAATTTTTAAATAACATTATGCGATTATTGCATTATTATTTCGCATTATTCTGTATCAGAATTATGATATAAAATATATATGTTACATTTTCATTATAAGGATGTGAAGCTATGGATATAAACCTCATTAAATACTTTGTAAGTGTGGCACAGACCCTTAATTTTTCTGAATCTGCAAGGCAAAACTTTGTTTCCCAAAGTACAGTTTCAAGAGGAATAAGAGAAATTGAAAAGGAGCTTGGCGCTACTTTATTTATCAGAACAAAAAGGAATGTTGTGCTAACACCTGAGGGCAAGGCACTTCTCCCCTATGCTATGGAAATAATACAAAATTTAAACTCTGCAACCTTTACCATTGAAAAATTACAGCGTGGTATTGACGGCAAGGTTACTATTGGCTATGACGAAACATCAGGACCTTATATAGCAGAATATTTAAAGGGTTTTGTTAAGAAGTATCCCGATATTACTATGGATATTAAAAAGATACAGCTTAACGAACAAATCCTTGCACTTGACAATAATGAATATGATTTTGTTTTTATGCTTAGAGATATGATGCCTGACTCAACGGAAATTGAGCATATTGATGTTTTTGAGGACACAATGTCTGTAATAAGCCCAAAGGGTGTTATTAAGGGTGGTAATATTGACTTTGAGCACCTTCACAATCAAGGCGTTGTGCTGTTATCAGAAGAAGAAAACCCTATTATTTATATGGAAATTTTTGACCTTTTCAGAACCTACAATATTGTGCCAAAGGTAATTAACAGATTCAACGATATAACCTCCGTTATCCTTGCTGTATCCTCTGGCATTGGCTACTCAATTTTACCAACCTCAATTTGCCATTCTATGCAAAACGGAAAATTTGAAACCCACGCAATCCGTGATATTGACACCACAATTTCATATATAATGGCTTGGAACAGAAAAATGAGCAACCCTGCTGTTAAGCTTTTCCTGAAAGAGGCTAAAAAAGTAAATTTATAAGAAAGTAAAATATTTCTAAAATATTGTAAAATATACTTGACATTATGTAATATAGATGGTAATATATAACTGTGGATATGACAAATATATTTTACACACATTATTTTGGAGGTAGATTATGAGGACTCATTATTTATTAGGTATGTTAGTTGGCTTTTTAGCTGGAATTATAGTAGTTGCAATAGTTAGTACTATTCTTAGAAAAAAAGGTAAGTTCAAAGCAGCAAAGTATGACGAAAGGCAAAAGGCTATTCAAGGTGTTGCCTATAAATATGGCTTTTTTGCCCTTTTAATCACATCAATGTTTGCCTGTATTTTAAATGATTTTCTTGAGGATTATATTTGGGCAGACTTTGTTATGTTTGAAATGAGCGCAATTATGATTTCTTTGCTTGTATTTGTGGGATATGCAATCTTTAAGGATGCTTACCTTGGAATTAACCAAAGGGCTAAGTCCTTTATTATTCTCTTTGGTATAATTGGCATATGTAATATTGCTATATTTGTAACTAACTATTTAAACGGCTTGGATTTTTCTTCATTATATTCAAACCTGTTTTGTGGTATCACTATTTTGATAGTTGCAATTATGCTTGGCATTAAGCAAATTATGGACAAGAAAGCTAACAATGAGGATATTTAAGTATGAAAAATCTTAGGTTAAAGTCAGCCAGAGCTGCTATGGATATTTCTCAAGGGAAGTTAGCTGAGCTTGTGGGTGTATCAAGACAGACAATAAATTCCATTGAAAAGGGTGACTACAACCCTACAATTAACCTTTGCATTGCAATATGCAAGGCTCTTAACAAAACACTTGATGAACTTTTTTGGGAAGAATAACAGAATAAAATATTAAAGCTGAGATTGGAAACCAACCTCAGCTTTTTTCTTTATGAGAATAATATTCTATCATTATCCAATGCCTGTTTCTTTTTAAGGGAGTACATTTCAAGGAGCTTTTCTCTTGTAATGCCCTTTCTCTCCTCTGCTCCAATGTCAAGGATAATCTCACCACTATCCATCATAATTGTTCTGTTGCCTGTTGTGAGAGCCTGACTAATATTATGGGTAATCATCATTGTGGTAATGTTGTTTTCTGCCACAATTTGCTTTGTGATTTCCATAACCTTTTCTGCAGTTGCAGGGTCAAGGGCAGCTGTGTGTTCGTCAAGTAACAACAGCTTTGGAACAGACAAAGTACACATAAGCAAGGTTACAACCTGCCTTTGTCCTCCTGAAAGAAGTCCTACCTTATTTTTCAGTCTATCCTCAAGACCCATATTATAACGAGAAAGCTGTTCACGGAAAAACTTCCTCATTTTTTCATTGACAGCTGACTGAAACACCCTTGTTCTTCCCTTACTATAAGCAAGGGCAAGATTTTCTTCAATGGTCATATCAGGGGCAGTACCCTTCATAGTATCTTGAAAAACTCTGCCAATGTCCCTTGCTCTTTTGTGTTCCTTTTTGTAGGTGATGTTCTTATCATCAAGGATAATGCTACCACTATCGCACCAAAATGTTCCACAAATTGCATTAAACAGGGTGCTTTTTCCTGCTCCGTTACTGCCAACAATAGTAACAAAATCCCCTTTATCAAGGCTTAGTGACAGGTTATTAAGGGCAGTATGCTCATTAACTGTGCCCTTAGAAAACACCTTGGTTACATTATTTACCTTCAGCATTGTCTGCACCTCCGTGTTTAATCTTGAATCTGCCAATATAGAATTTAAAGGCTGGAATTGACAGGGCAAAAGCAACAATAAGTGCTGTAATCAGCCTTATTACCTGGGCTGTAAATATTCCTGAGTTTATTACAAATGTGATTATGAATCTGTAGAGAAGTGAACCCACAACTGCTGATATAAGTCCAAGGGTAACACTTCTTTTGCCCATAATAGCCTCACCAATAATTACTGAAGCAAGACCAACTACAAGTATGCCGTTACCAGAAGAAATATCTGCATAGCCTTGATACTGGGAAATCATTGCACCACTAAGGGCAATAAGTCCGTTGGCAACCATAAGTGCAACAATTTTGCTTACATCAACATTGATTGATGATGCCCTGACCATATCTTCATTGTTTCCTGTTGCCCTCATACAGAGTCCGAAGTGAGTCTTGAAAAACCACACCATAATTATTAAAGCAAGGACAACCACAAGGAAGGACAAAATCAGCTTTGCATCGTGTCTGCCAAAAATATCAATACCAATGCTATCAAACAGCTTATCTACTGATGTGAAAATTCTGTTGTTCTTTGGAATATTTACATTAGGTGAACCAAGGATAATAAGGTTTATGCTGTATAGTCCACACATAGAAATAATACCGGATACAACAGGATGTATTCTCATTTTTGTCTGCAAAAAGCCTGTTACAAAACCGGCACAAGCTCCTGCTAAAAAGGCAAGGATTATTCCCAAAACGGAATGATTTTCATTTGCAACCACAGCAGAAACTGCAAGTCCCAAGGTAAAGCTACCGTCTGTTGTAAGGTCAGGAATATTCATTACCCTAAAGGATATGTAAAGACCAAGAGCCATAAGTCCATATATAAACCCAAGCTCAAGACCTCCGTAAATTACATTAAGGCTCATTGTTTACCCCTTATTCTTTTGTATATGTTATAAAACTAAATTCACCGTCTGACTCTGCTGATGCCTTTTCTTCAACCTCGGCAACATCAATGCCAAGGGCCTTTGCTGTGTCACTATTAAAGGAAATATTATCAAAAGGCACTACGATTGAAGGAATATCCTTAATATCTGTACCCTCAAAATACTTTATAGCAAGGTCAGCTGTCTTTTCTCCAATGCCGTGGTCATCAATAGCCTTTGTAGCAAGACAACCAGAATCAACCATTGTAGCTGATGAGCCATAGACAGGGGTTTTATTTTCAAGTGCAATTTCAGTAATTGTACTCATAGCAGACTGCATAACTGCATCGTTTGGAATGAAGATAGCGTCACAGCTTTTGCACAAGCTTTCAACAGTTGTGGAAATTTCGTTATCCTCAACAACTGCACCCTCCTTATAATTGATGTGCATTTCATCAAGATAATCCTTTGCCTGCTCAATAGTGCTGACAGCAGAATCTGTTTTTGAGGAATAGAGCAAACCATAGCTCTTTACCTTTGGTGTTACAAGCTTTGAAAGCTGAAAAATTTCATCAACAGGAATTGCATTTGATGTGCCTGTTGCGTTCATATCAGGCTTTTCCATATCGGAAATTACACCGGCAGGAACAGGAGCAGAAACAGCACAGAAGAATGTTGGAATATCGCTTTCCTGATTAACCATACCCTGAGTTGCAGGAGTTGCAATAGTGAATACAGCGTCATAGTCACCATTTGAAACTGACTGACAAATTGTGTTAAGGTTGGTTTCGTCACCGTCAGCACACTGGTAGTCAACATCATCTTCACCTGTGATATAACCCTTTTCCTTTAGCCTATCAATAACACCCTTACGCATATCATTGAATGCACCATTTTCCACCTGCTGAATAATGGCAATATTCTTTGTTTTTGAGTTTTCTGATTTACTTTCTGATGAACAACCTGCAAAGGCTAAAGTCATCAGCATAGCTGAAAGTAAAATAGCTACTAATTTTTTCATTTTTATTCCTCCAAAATATTATCTTTATTATAATTTGACAACCTGTCAAAAGCTTCCCTTAACATATCCTCTGTAATAACATATGGATTATGGTCGGTATCGTGCATCTTCACTGCCTTAGAAATTACAGTTGGCAAGTCCTTTTCTGTAATTTCCACATCTTCAATAGAAGTTGGAAGATTAACACTTTTGTTGAAATCATAAATTTGTTTGAACAAATCATACTGCTTATCAACAAGGAGAAGTATCAGCACACCAAAGCCAACAACCTCTCCGTGGAGATGCCTTTCTTCAATATGAGGAAAGGAAGTCAGCGCATAGAAAATTCCGTGAGCAAGACCTGTGTTGTAGTCTATAATATGCTCTGCTGTTAATAGTATTGATGCAACACCTGTAGTTATTACAATAGAAAGTACAGTTTGTTCAAACTCATATGAGGAAACACCCTTTTTGTTGTCCTCAAGTGCCTTTGCACCATATTTGAGGATTGGTTCTAAACACATTGAGCTTACAACCACACCTAAACGATGATAGTGAACAAGGGTGTCCTCTCCTCTTGAGGAAACTGTGCTTTCAAAATACTTTGCGTAGGTGTCCCCCATACCAGCCCACATATATTTATAGGGAGCTTTTGCCATTGTAGGAGTGTGGATAAATGCGTGTGTGGGAGGTTCCTTGAAGAAAAATGGCTCCTTAAAGACACCCTCACTTGTGTACATAATTGATACACTTGTAACACCGGCACAATTACTTGCTATGGTTGGAAAAGTGAAAACAGGCTTATTTATCTTTACTGACAGGCATTTTACCGTATCAAGTGCCTTACCACCACCAACTGCAAACAGCATATCTGCTGACAATACCATATCATTATTCATAAGCTTCTCAACATTTTCGTAGGAGGACTCCCCTCCAAACCACATAAAGTCAAGAATTTCAATGCTACTATTATTTAGTGAGGCTAAGAGATTTTCCTTAACTGCTTCCATAGCCTTGTAGCCACCAATTACAACAGCCTTTGAGCCATAGGGAGAGCAAACCTCACTTACCTTATCAAATACATTACTTCCTATTGAATATGAGGGAAGATTTATGCTGTAATTTTCCAAATTATCACCCTTTAATTTACATTAAAAACAAAAAGTCCCATACGCATAAGCGTATGGGACGAATTATCGTGGTACCACCCAAGTTCAGAATAATTCTGATACAGAATTATTCCCTCTTTCCTTTAACGCAGGACTACGGATTGGATACTAACGCTAAACTCAAAGTTCAGCACATTTCCCCTCTCCCTCAGTGGGCCATTTGTCAGCATAGTCGCCATAGGTCTTACACCGTCACCTACTCGCTTTTGGCCTTATGCTGTTTTACTTCCACTTCATTGGTTTATACTATATAGATTATATTATACACCTAAAATTTTTATTTTAATTCTTTTTCCACAATATAACGAGGTCTTTTTTTGGTTTCCATATAAATTTTACCAATATATTCCCCAACAACACCAATGGCAAGGAGTTGCAAGCCACCAATTGCCCAAATTGAAACAACTGTTGAAGTCCAACCAGACACTGTGTTGCCAATAATCCACATTACAAAGCTATATATAAGAATTAGAATACTAACGCAAAATACAATCGCTCCTAAGGTAGTAATCATTCTGATTGGTTTCATAGAAAGGCTTGTAACACCGTCCCAAGCAAGGCCAAGCATCTTTTTTAGTGGATATTTGCTCTCTCCTGCAAGGCGTTCACTTCTTTCATATTCAACTACTGAGGATTTAAAGCCAACAAGTGGAACTAAACCCCTTAAAAACAGATTTACTTCCTTAAAATCAGCAAGAGCATCAAGAGCCTTTCTGCTCATAAGACGAAAATCTGCGTGATTATACACAACCTCTGCACCAAGGGCAGAAAGCACCTTGTAAAAGCCCTGTGCCGTCATTCTCTTAAAGGCTGTGTCAGTAGCTCTTTTGCTACGAACACCATAGACAATTTCTGAGCCGTTTTCAAAATCTTCAATCATTTTATCAAAGGCATTTATATCATCCTGCAAGTCAGCATCAATAGAAATTGTACAATCACACTGGTCCTTGATTGTCATAAGACCACCAAGGAGTGTATTCTGATGTCCCCTATTACGGCTCATTTTCACACCATTAACATACTTATTTGTGTTATGAAGTTCAGTTATTATCTCCCAGGTTTTGTCCTTACTACCATCATCAAAGTAAACTATCTTACTGTCTGGAGTGATTTTGCCCTCTGCTACCATTGTATCAAGCTTTTTTGTCAGCTTTTCAGTTGTATCATATAGCACTTCCTCCTCGTTATAGCAAGGAATTGCAAGGTATAGCTTTGTCATAATTTACCCCCTAATTGAAACTATCTTTTTTATATCTTCCTTATGTCCTAAAATAAGGAGTGTTTCATCTTTATTGAAAACATACTGTGGACTTGGATTTGGACAAAGAACATCATCCTTCTTAAAGCCCAAAATGGAAATGCCAAATTTATTTCTAACATCCATTTCAATAATGGTTTTACCTATCCAACGCTTTGGTGTGGCAATTTCATAGATGCTATATTCAGGTGTAAGGGAAATGTAATCAAAAATACTGTCTGCTCCGTACTTCATAGCAAGTCGCTCTGCAAGCTCCTTTTCCCCATAAACTACGTGGTCAGCACCATTTCTAAGCAACAGCTTTTTGTGAACTTCCCTTGTGGCTCTTGCAAGAATGAACTTAGCTCCATAATCCTTTAGAAGCACCGTAGTTTCCAATGCATTTTGGAAACTGTCACCAATGGCTACAACGCAAATATCAAAATGTCTTACACCAAGGCTTTTGATAAACTCCTCATTAGTTGTGTCACCAATCTGAATATTACGAATATATGTCAGAGCTGCCTCTGCTCTTTCTTTTGAATTATCAACGGCAAGAACATCGTTGCCGTATTCAAGAAATCTTGCAGCCATATGTCTGCCAAATCTACCAAGACCAATAATTAGTACATCTTTCATATTAACCCACCTTTATTTCTTCCTCCGGTAGTGTTGAAACACTTGAGAATTTTTCTGATGAAAACGCCATAAATATTGTAAGTGGACCAACTCTGCCGAAATACATTAAGAACATTAAAATCAGCTTACTAACTGTGCCAAGGGTTGGAGTTAAATTAAGTGAAAGCCCAACTGTGGCAACTGCTGATGAAGTTTCAAACATTGCTGTAAGCAGAGGTAAATCCTCTACTGTAGAAATTACAACGGCACTACCAATAAAAAGGAACATATACATTACAAAAATTGTAAAAGCAGTTTTTACAATAGCAGGAGAAATACTCCTACCAAAAGCCTCTACCTCATTTTTCTTTTTAAAAGTACTTTTAAAATTGAAGAAAAGTATTCCCAAGGTTGTGGTTTTAAATCCACCTGCTGTTGAACCTGGAGAACCACCAACAAGCATTAAAATTATCATTATCATCTGTAAAGGTTGTGTGATAGTGGATAAATCAATAGTTGCAAATCCGGCTGTTCTTGAAGAAACAGAGTGAAATAGAGAAACCAGAATACTTCTGCCAACAGACATATTTTCACTGTTTTTCATATTTAGTAAGAAAAACAACAATGTTCCCAGCAAAATAAGTAGGGCTGAAACTGTAAGTACAACCTTTGTATGAAGCCTCATTTCATTAAAACGGAACTTACTTTCCCACAAGTCAACCCATACGAAAAATCCCAATCCACCAATTACAATAAGTAGCATTGTAATTATGTTAAAATAGATATTGCCTTGAAGTGAAATAAGTGAACCTTCCCCTGTATAGCCCATTAAGTCAAAACCTGCATTACAAAACGCAGAAACCGAATGGAAAATACTGTAGTATATGCCCTTTGCAATACCAAGCTTTGGTATAAAGAAAAAGCTGTAGGCAAGTGCACCCAATGCTTCAAAGGATAATGTGCCAAAAATAATAACCTCTGTTAAAGAAAGGACACTGCCAACTGTTGGCGCAGACACAGACTCCTGCATAATCATTTGATTGGAAATTGACAGCTTTTTTCTGAAAATTTTTGTAACTATAACTGCAAATGTCATAAATCCTACGCCACCAATTTGGATAAGACAAAGGATAACAATTTGCCCAAAAAGGCTCCAATATCCCCAAGTATCAAAGACGGCAAGTCCAGTAACACAGGTTGCTGATGTTGCAGTGAAACACGCATCAATGAAGTTCGTGAACTCCCCACTATTAGATGAAACAGGCAGGGACAATAACCCTGTACCAAGAAGTATTATAGTTAAAAAACCTATTGCAAAGATTTTTGTTGTACTTAGCCTTTTCAAAAAATTCACCTCATCTTCAAAATTATATCACTTTGTAAGAATAAAATCAATTATATAATGGTAAGGTAAACAAATATTTCTAAAACATATTACAAAAAATATGTTTATTCTTTGAATAATCTATGTTATAATAAAAACAGAAAGGATGGTATTTATGAATATTCCTTCACTACTAATTCCAAAGGGAAACATTACCTATCTACACACAAAGGACTCTATTGAATTTGCACTTTCAGTTTTCAGACAAACATCATATACTGCTGTTCCTGTTATAAATTCTGACGGAATGTACCGAGGAACACTAACAGAAGGTGACTTGCTTTACTACATAATGGACAATCCAGATAGTGACCTGAAAAAAGTTAAGGTTCGCAATATTCTCAGACAGGATTTTTATGAGGCTGTAAAAATTACTGCAAGTGTTGATAAATTACTAATTAAGGTTCTTGACCAGAATTTTGTTCCTGTTGTTGATGACAGAAACATCTTTGTGGGAATTGTCACAAGAAAGGTAATCTTCAAACAAATTTATGAGGAACAACTAAAAATCAAATACGGAGCATAAAACAATCAAAAAAGGGAGCAGTTCACAAAGAACGCTCCCTTACTTTTTAGTTTCTGTAATTTTTAGGTATAACAACCTCGCCTGTATCTTGACTTACTTTTTTCTTTTTAACAGCCTTTCTTGGCTCAATAAGCTCGTCATACTTGCTTAAATCTGATGAATAATCATCGCCATAATCAGACTTAGCCCTTTTTGATGGTGGCACATAATAGCCATTTTCATCAGTTTTACCATTCTTTTTTATCGGTGTAGGCTTGTCATCATCATTTTTATCTTTATTATTCATATTTCTTTTATTTTTCTTTGTAAGAACAATAAATAATACAATACAAGCTATTGCAAGAATAAAGCATACAATACCAGCAGTTAAAGCCCAGTTCAAACTATTAAGAAAAGCTTGAAAGCCTGTTGCCTTCTCATTATTCTTGATATAATCAAAAGGACTTGCCTTGCTATTCTTATTGTTTTCTTTTGCATTAGCAAGCTTTGAGGAAATATTCTCCCAGTTTTTCTTTTTTAGCTCTGTATCGTCAATTTCCTCAACATCCTGATACAAGGATGTAATCTGCTCAGTAGGCTCTGTAGATTCTACTTCATAGTATTCCTGCTGATTTTGAAATTCAGTAGGTTCTTCATAGAAATTGTAATTAGGTTCAACAGGGTCCTGCACATATTCCTGCACATACTCCTGTTGTGCCTCTGTCATAACCTCTGTAACAGGCTCTGGTGCTTGTGTATAATATTCGGTAAATTGCTCCTGTGGAGCCTGTGTATAAACCGGTGCTTCGGTAACAGGCTCTGGTGCTTGTGTATAAATCGGTGCTTCGGTAACAGGCTCTGGCGCCTGTGTATATTCCTGATATGCAGTTGTGATTACCTCTTGCTCTTCAGGAATAATATACTCAGTTTCATTCTCAACAAACTCCTCAGCAAAAGCTGTAAAGGTAGCAAAAGTTGAAAGTAGCACAATTATTGCAATACAGAGTATTCTCTTTAAGTTTTTTAGCATAAGGACACTCCCTATCTGCCACTAAAAATTTTGTAATTACAGATTATTGTTTAGAGTTTGATTCTGACTGTGTTGTTGTTTCCTCTGGTTCTGACCAAAACATTTCAGGATCATATTTTTCTACAGTAGAATTAACTTCGCAATCAAGCTTCTTAGCCTCTTCTTCAAGATAATCAGAAAAATCATCCTTCTTCATATTCTGAAGAACAGTTGACCTTGTGCTATCATCCTTTGTGAGATATTCTTTCTCAGCATTCTTTGTGTTTAGCTTCTGAACAACATAAATTGTCTTTGTGTCGTCCTGTCCAATTGTGATTACCTTTGCGTCGCCAACCTTAACATCAAGAAGTTCCTTTGCAACTTCTTCGCCAATAGAGCTGTTAGCAAGGTTATCTTCCTCAAGAAGTTCGCAGTTTGTTACAACTGTGTCCTTAAGTTCAGCCTCAATCTTGTTAGCCTTGAGGTACTTTTCACATTCCTTATCTACTGTTGAGCCACCTGTAATAGCCTTTGCATAAGTATTAGCCTGCTTTGTAAGGTTTGTCTGCTTTTTACTGTCATAAGCCTTTGAAGTCTGATTACCGTCTTCATCAGTTGTCTGCTCATATAGAGGAATTGTGAAGTATGAATAGTAGGTATAGCTTTCATCAAAGAACTTAGCAAGCTCCTTGTCAGAAACTTCCTCTGTGCCACCCTTCTGATACATAAGGTCAAATAACTTCTGCTGTTCTGCAGGAGCATAGTAACGAACCTGTGTGTAGCTATCCTTTGAAATACCATATGGCTCAAGAATTTCCTGTTCAGGAGTTGTAGCATAGCCATACTGACTGTACATACTGTACATATAGCCAAGCTCCCAATCCTCGTTAGCCTGCTTATCATAAGTAGCCTCATCAATAGTTGCCTTCTTGTCTGCAAGAGTTTTGTCAAGGAAGAGCATTTCTCTTACAGCAATATCTGCCTCTTTCTTAATCCATTCAGAAGCAACAGCCTTTTCGCCCTTGTCATCTGTAATTTCAAGGTCAAGGAAGCTTTCCTTTTCGTCATAACCCTCAGCCTTTTCTGCATATGTCTTTGCCTGATTATAAGCATTGTAGAGAGAATAGATGTAAACACCCATTGCCTTCTCATTCTTATCAAGCTTGTAAGACCATTCTGCGCTGGAAGAGATTGGTGTACAGGCTGTAGCAGAAACAATTAGCGCACCTGCTGAAACACCTGCAATAATTTTCTTTATGTTTTTCTTAAAATTCATTTGATTATACCTGCCTTTAGGATAATATAACATACAGTGTATTATACTATATATTTGTAAAAAAGTCTATAAAAAAAACGAAAATTTAAATTTTGTGCATAAATTTCATATTTTTATCAGCATTTTGCAATATAATACTCTTTTGTAGTTCTATATTTTTATTCATTTCAACATAACATTTTTTATCTATCCAAGAATAATTCTGTCAGAGAATTAAGAGAACTCTCACCTTTATTAACTTTTACAGTAATATAAGGCTCTTTGCTTGGTGTGAGAACAGCCCTGCCCTTTGCCTTGCTGATAAGGTCAAATAGCTCTGGGTTATTCATATCCTTAAATCGAAGAATCACAGCTCCCTCATTCTGCTTGATTTCGTGAATACCAAGTTGTTTTGCCCTATTTCTAATTAGGGCAATATCACAAAGTCCCACAACAGACTCCGGCATATCTCCGTATCTGTCGCAAAGCTCATCAATTACATCATCGTAATCCTCTGCATTTTTAATATCTGCAATTCTCTTATAGGCGTCAAGTCTTAGTGTTAGACTTTCAATAAAACTTTCTGGAATGTGAGCGTCCATTTGAATATCAACTGTACAGTCGATGCCACTATTCTTTGGAAGTTCTCCCTTTTCCTCTTTAACAGCATCTCCAAGTAGCTTTAGGTACATATCGTAGCCAACATCCTCCATATGACCGTGCTGTTGACCACTTAAAATATTACCTGCACCTCGAAGTTCAAGGTCACGCATAGCTATTTTAAAACCTGAACCAAACTCTGTAAATTCACGAATTGCATTTAGTCTGCGTTGACTAATATCAGAAAGAACCTTATGAGGGTTAAAAGTAAAGTAAGCATAGGCTCGTCTTGAGCTTCTACCAACACGACCTCGTAGCTGATGTAGCTGAGAAAGTCCCATATTTTCAGCATTTTCAATAATCAAAGTGTTGGCATTTGGAAGGTCAACTCCTGTTTCTATAATAGTTGTGCAAACAAGAAGATTAACCTCTTGATTTATCATTTTCTCCCAAACATCAGAAAGCTCATTTTCGGACATTTTTCCGTGACCTACCACAATTTTTGCCTCTGGAATTGCCTCGGAAAGTGCAACAGCCTTTGCATTGATTGTTTCTGTATTATTGTGGAGATAAAAAACCTGACCACCTCTGCGTAGCTCCCTACGAATTGCCTCGTGGATAACTGCTGGCTCGTGTTCAAGAACATAGGTCTGGACAGGCAACCTATTGGTAGGTGCTTCTTCAAGGACGGACATATCACGAATACCACTCATTGCCATATTAAGTGTCCTTGGAATAGGTGTAGCAGAAAGTGTGAGAACATCAACATTCTTGCAAACTTCCTTGAACCTCTCCTTATGAGCAACACCAAAACGCTGTTCCTCGTCAATAATTGCCAAACCTAAATCACGGAACACCACATCCTTTTGCACAAGTCTGTGTGTTCCAACAACAATATCTATTTCCCCTTTTTCCAGCTTTTCCAGAATTTCAGCCTGTTGCTTTTTGGTTCTAAACCTACTTAAAAGTTCAATCCTTACAGGGTAGCCGTCAAATCTGCTGATTATAGTTTGGTAATGTTGCCAGGCAAGAATTGTTGTAGGACAAAGGATTGCACACTGTTTGCTATCGCAAACGCATTTAAAAGCTGCCCTAAGAGCAACCTCAGTTTTTCCAAAGCCAACATCACCACAAAGGAGTCTATCCATTGGTGCAAGTCGCTCCATATCCCCCTTAATTTCATCGGTGCAACGGAGCTGGTCTGAGGTTTCCTCATACATAAATTTAGATTCAAAATCCCTCTGCCACTCTCCGTCAGGAGAAAACGCAAAGCCCTTTGCCTGCATTCGTTGAGTATAAAGGAGAGAAAGCTCCTTTGCCATATCCTTGACTGCCTTTTTAACTCTGGTTTTTGCCTTTGCCCAGTCGTTGCCACCCAACTTTGACAGCCTTACATTTGTATTTTCTCTTGGGCCAATATATTTTGCCACAAGGTCAAGCTGAGTTACAGGAACATAAAGCACATCGCCCTTTGCATAAGTAATTTTGATATAATCCTTTTTCACGCCCTGTACTTCAAGGTTGTTGATACCACTGAATATACCAATACCGTGGGTTGAATGTACCACATAGTCCCCCTCTCTAAGCTCTGAAAGGGAATATATTTCCTGTCCGTTTTTCTTCTTAGAAAGCTTTCTCTTTGGCTTTGCAACTGTCTGTCCGTAGGAAATAAGGTGAAAATCAGTCTGCAAAAGCTCAAAGCCACAGGACAATGCACCCTCCATAACATAGATATTGCCCTGTTCTGCTCTTTCAAGGTTACGGACAAACTGTGCCTTGTAGCCCTTTTCTTGCAATTCTTCAGCTAACTTTTTGGCAGACTTTTCAGTACCTGCAAGAATACACACGGTAGTTCTCTCTTTAAGAATCTCCTGTAAATCCTCACAGAGAACAGTTATTGCACCATTCCAAAGTGGCTTTTGCTTTATGTTAAAGGTGACAATATCACTAAGAGGCAAGTCAAAATGACCAGATGTAAAGTTATCAAGGAAAATAGTTCTTCTGTTAGAAATATCCTCCAACATCTCTTTATAGGATTTTGAAAAGGTGTCAAGGCCCTTACAAAGAATACCCTCGGCAAAATATTCTTTCATATCCTCCTTGTACTGAAACTCCCCTGCCTTTACTCTTTCGGCAACCTTAGTATGTTCACTAATAAAGATAAAATCTTGTTTATCCATATAGTCAAGAACAGTTCCAGGATTTTTATAAACAAGGGAGATAAACTTGTCTATGCCTGTTAGGGATGTGCCACTTCTTAGAAGTTCAGCCTCTTGATATAGTATTTCCTTGGCATTAGCTGTTTTTTCACTTCTAAGAGCATTTGCCTTTTTTTCAATTTTATCTGCAAGCTCCTGCTTATCTCCAATCAAAATTTCATTAGATGGAGAAAGGAAAACACTATCAACGGTGTCAAATCTTCTTTGACTTTCAATGTCAAAGTAATTCATAGAGTCAATTTCGTCACCCCAGAACTCTGCTCTGATAGGGTAATCGCTGTCAGGCATAAAGAAGTCAAGAATACCACCACGGAGAGCAAACTGCCCAGTACCCTCAACCATATCTGTTCTTTCGTAGCCAAGAAGTAGCAGTGCCTCAACGCATTTATCTGTGGAAATTTGTTGACCCTTCTTTAGAGTAAGAGTTGCTTTTTGCAGTATTTCCTTTGGAATTGTGTACTGCAAAAGAGCATCAACTGTGCCAATAACAATGTTACATTCCCCTGTTATTAGTTTGGTAAGAACCTTTAATCTTTGATGCTCATACTCTCTTGAAATTCCACTTACCTGTCTAAAATTCAGGTCACGAATGGGATATACACAGGCTTTATGTCCCATCATACACAAGTCATTACATAAAATTTGTGCCTCCTTTTCATCAGAAGCAACACAAAAAGCTCTGACATCCTGATAATGACAGAGCGTTCCTATTATATTTGACTTAAAACCTGTGTTCAGTCCTGTTACTGCAACAGCACCGTTAATTTCTGTATAAGAATTAAGTTTTTGGAAAGATTTTAATTCCGAAATAGAATTAAATATAAAATTCATTTTGCACCTGCACCTTTGGTCAGGAGTTAAATCTGTTCATAGCCTTGTCAACTTCACCGTTTATAATGAGTGGCACAGCCTCACAGCAGTTTTCTGCCATTTTGTCAATGAGTTTAACTTCCTCACCGTTAAATTTTGAAAGCACCCACTTTGCAAGGTCGTACTCTGGGTGGGGCTTTTTGCCAATACCAACCTTTATGCGAGGGAAGGTGTCCTTACCACTAAGATAGATGATATTTTTCACACCGTTTTGCCCACCGTCACTTCCCTTTCTGCGAATACGCATTTTGCCTACATCAAGGGAAATATCATCAAACAATAGTACCACATTTTCAGCAGGAATTTTGTAGAAATTCATAGCCTCAACAACTGCTTGTCCACTGTTATTCATATAGGTTTGTGGCTTCATAAACAAAACCTTTTTTCCATTTATAGTGCCCTCACCAACAAGGGACTTAAACTTGATTCTGTTAATACTCACGCCAAACTTCTCTGCCACCTTATCAATGCAGATAAAGCCTGTGTTATGGCGAGTATTCTCATACTTTTTATCAGGGTTACCAAGTCCAACAACCATATATTCAACTGAGGACGAAAACTTCTTTTTTCCAAACATTAGAATCACCTTAATATTACAGCTTTACAGCAAAAACAGGGGTACTTGCGTACCCCCTTGTTAATTTATGCTCAATAGAATAATTTATCCGTTAATTGGAGAGATTGGCTTGTCAGCATAAATTCTCTCAATAGCCTCTGCAAATACAGGAGCAACTGGTAGCATTGTAAACTTGTCAAGCATCTTACTCTCTGGAACAGGAACTGTATCAAGAAGAACAAGCTCCTTAATTGGGCTCTTAGCAATTCTTTCAATAGCAGGACCAGAAAGAACACCGTGAGTTGCACAAGCTGTAACATCAATAGCGCCACCCTTTTCAATGATAGCCTCTGCTGCGTTACAAAGTGTACCTGCTGTGTCAATCATATCGTCAACAAGGATTACTCTCTTGCCCTTAGCGTCACCGATAATGCTCATAACCTCTGACACATTAGCCTTCTGTCTTCTCTTATCAATAATTGCAATACCACAACCGATTTTTGATGCAAAGCTTCTTGCTCTCTTGATTGAACCAAGGTCAGGAGAAACTACAACATACTCATCAGCCTTTGTACCCATTTTTTCCTTCATATAATTTGCAAGGATTGGCGCACCAATGAGGTGGTCAACAGGGATGTTAAAGAAGCCCTGAATCTGATTTGCGTGAAGGTCCATTGTTAAAATTCTGTCAGCACCTGCTGCTGTAATAAGGTCAGCACATAGCTTAGCTGAGATTGGATCACGAGGCTTTGCTTTTCTGTCCTGACGAGCATAACCAAAGTATGGCATAACAGCTGTAATTCTGCCAGCTGATGACCTCTTGAGAGCGTCAATCATAATAAGCATTTCCATAAGGTTGTCATTAACCGGAGTACAAGTTGACTGAACAATAAAGCAGTCCTTACCTCTAACAGATTCGTTAAGCGATACTGCAATTTCTCCGTCAGAAAAAGTACAGCAGTTGCTTTTGCCAAGCTGAAGACCAAGACAGCCTGCAATTCCCTGTGCTACATCAATGTTTGATGAACCAGCGAAAATCTTAATGTCCTTAGCATTATTCATTTCTAAATCCCCTTACCTTTTACCTATTGTTTGTTTATATTTAATTCAGATTTTAAATAAAAATATTTAAAAAAATTTAATAAAAACCTTATTTATAACCCTTTGCCTTTGCAATATCATTAAGCTCCTGAAGTTGCTGTGGGTCATTTGCACCCAAAACTGTATCAGGATTTTCAGCAGTAAAGGCTGTTACATTCTCCTTTTTGTCCAGAAGAATTTTCAGTGCGTCAGGAAGATAGTATTCCTTTGCGTTGTTGTTGCTTTTGATTTCACCTAAAACTGAAAGTAGTTTTTGGCAGTCAAACCAAAATCCACCTGAGTTAACCTCATCAACAGCAAGTTCCTCCGGACTTCCGTCCTTCTGCTCAACAATCTTGAGAAAATCACCCTTTTCATCACGGATAATTCTACCATAGCCTGTTGGGTCAGAAACTCTTGCAGAAATTACTGTTGCCACACTTTTCTTTTCATTATGGAGAGAAAGGGCATCTGCAATAGTTTTGCTATCCATAAAAGGAGCATCACCATTAAGGATTACAACATTTCCGTCACATTCTGATAGAAAGTCCTTTGCCATCATAACAGCGTGACCTGTGCCAAGTCTTTCTGCCTGATACACAGTTTCAACCTCATAAGGAAGTGTCTTTACAAAATCCTCAATACATTCCTTTTTATAACCCTTAACAATACAGATTTTTTCAATACCTGCTTTTCTCACAGATTCAATAACCCACTGTAGCATTGGCTTACCCAAAACCTCTGACATAGGCTTTGGCATATTGCTTTTCATTCTCTTACCTTCGCCACCAGCAAGAATTACTGCGCAGTTACTCATTTAGTATCCCTCATTTCTGCGAAAAAACATAATAATACACTCCTATTATCCCATAAATCTGTATTTTTTCAAGTATAAATCACAAAAAATTTTTATTTTTAACATATTATACAATATATATAAAGAAAAATCTCCACTTTTTATAAGAATTATTTTCAAAAAATGTGTGGCTATTTTGTTAACTTTTTGTTATAATATGAGATAGACTAAGAAGTCTGCAAAATAACTGCTAAACTATTTGCAGTTTGATTTTACTACTTTTTTACAGGAGGATTCAATTATGAGTCAGAAGTATGTATACCTTTTTAAAGAAGGTAACAAAGACATGCGTAATCTTCTCGGTGGTAAGGGTGCTAACCTGGCAGAAATGACAGGCTTAGGTCTTCCAGTTCCACAGGGCTTCACAATTACAACTGAAGCTTGTACACAGTACTATGAAGATGGCAGAAAGATCAATGATGAAATCCAGGCACAGATCATGGAATACATCACAAAGATGGAAGAAATCACAGGCAAGAAGTTCGGTGACAAGGAAAACCCACTTCTCGTTTCTGTTCGTTCAGGTGCAAGAGCATCTATGCCAGGTATGATGGATACTATCCTCAACCTCGGTCTTAATGAAGATGTTGTTGAAGTTATGTCTAAGAAGTCCGGCAACCCACGTTGGGCTTGGGACTGCTACAGAAGATTCATTCAGATGTATTCTGATGTTGTTATGGAAGTTGGTAAGAAGTACTTTGAAGTTCTTATTGACGAAATGAAGGAAAAGAAGGGTGTTACTCAGGACGTTGAGCTTACAGCTGAGGATCTTGCAGAATTAGCTAACCAGTTCAAGGCTGAGTACAAGAAGCAGATTGGTGTTGACTTCCCAACTGATCCTAAGGAACAGCTAATGGGCGCTATTGAAGCAGTTTTCCGTTCATGGGACAACCCAAGAGCTAATGTTTACAGAAGAGATAACGATATTCCATATTCATGGGGTACTGCTGTTAACGTACAGATGATGGCATTCGGTAACATGGGTAACACATCAGGTACAGGTGTTGCATTTACAAGAGACCCAGCTACTGGTGAAAAGCACCTTATGGGTGAATTCCTTATGAATGCACAGGGCGAAGACGTTGTTGCTGGTGTTCGTACACCATCTCCAATTGCTAAGCTTGAAGAAGTTATGCCAGAAGTTTACAACCAGTTTGTTGACATCTGCCATACTCTTGAAGATCACTACAGAGATATGCAGGATATGGAGTTCACAATCGAAGATAAGAAGCTCTATATGCTACAGACAAGAAACGGTAAGAGAACAGCTAAGGCTGCTCTTAAGATTGCTTGTGACCTTGTTGACGAAGGTATGATTACTGAGGAACAGGCTGTTGCAATGATCGACCCAAGAAATCTTGATACACTTCTCCACCCACAGTTTGACGCTGCTGCTCTTAAGGCTGCACAGCCAATCGGTAAGGCTCTTCCAGCTTCCCCAGGTGCTGCTTGTGGTAAGGTTGTATTCACAGCTGACGATGCTGTTGAATGGGCTGCAAAGGGCGAAAAGGTTGTTCTTGTAAGACTTGAAACATCTCCAGAAGATATTACAGGTATGAAGTCTGCTCAGGGTATCCTTACAGTTCGTGGTGGTATGACATCTCACGCAGCTGTTGTTGCTCGTGGTATGGGTACTTGCTGTGTATCTGGTTGCTCAGAAATCAAGATGGACGAAGACAACAAGGTATTCGTTCTTTCCGGTATTGAGTTCCACGAAGGCGACTCTATCTCCATTGACGGTTCAACAGGTAACATTTATGAGGGCATTATCCCAACAGTTCCTGCTTCAATCGCTGGTGAGTTCGGCAGAATTATGGAATGGGCTGACAAGTACAGAACACTTAAGGTTAGAACAAATGCTGACACACCAGAAGATGCTAAGCGTGCAAGAGAGCTTGGTGCTGAGGGTATCGGTCTTTGCCGTACAGAGCATATGTTCTTTGAAGAAGAAAGAATTGCTGCTTTCAGAGAAATGATTTGTGCTGAC
>JBGUUL010000016.1:0-86326 GCA_045133515.1 Ruminococcus sp. | reverse complement strand
GGAGGGGAAGGGATTCGAACCCTTGGTACCTTTCGGTATCACTAGTTTTCAAGACTAGCTCCTTAAACCGCTCGGACACCCCTCCGTATTTCGCAAGATTGATTATAGCAAATATATATACCTTTGTCAAGAACTTTTTTAAATTTTTACAAGATTTTTTCTTTTTTCTTTAAAAGAAAAACGCAAACCCTGTTGGATTTGCGTCTTTATAATCTATATTACCAATATCTTCTGCCACTGTACATTGCGTGTTTACGGCGACGGCGCTTTGCCTTTTTCCTCTCATTTACAAGAACTACTACAAAGACACCACCCATAACTGCAATTACAATTACAAGCCACTTAATAAGACCTGTGTTATCCCCACCATTTGGTGTTACAGACTGGAATTCACCCTCTGATGCAAGGTCAGCAAGGGCCTCGCTGGCAAGATTGTCAGAGTCAAGAACAACTGTTGTGCTTGTTGCTTCCTCAACTGCTGCTGTCTGTGCAGAGGCTTTTTCCTCTGAATTTACAGCCTTTTTAAATGTGAAGGTTGCCTTTTCTTCTTCCTCGGAAGTTTCATTCTTTGCCTCTGGATTAACTATAGCATCCTTTGAGAAAATAGCTGTTTTAGTTTCATTGTCAACCTCACCTGTTGTTTCCATCTCATTATAAGCCTGGAAGTCGCTTACAGCTGTCTGTGTCAACTCACCAAAATAACCTGTTGCATCATCATCCATATACTTAAGCTCAATAAGTCGAGTCTGAACGGAATATACATCATCACTATAGTCACCTACAGTCATAACATCTTCCTGATTTTCTTCTTCATTAGAATTATTTTCTTCATCTTCAGATGCATCTGTATTTTCATCAGCTTGATTTTCAGTTTGCTGTTCTGCTTTTTCCTTTTCCTCCTCTACCTCTGCGTATGGAGCTCCAGAGGAATAGAGAATATCTCTGTCAGATTCACCACAGATGCCGTCAACTGTAACACCTGCTGCTTTCTGAAATTCCTTATAAGCCTTCTGTGTTTTTTCACCAAAATAGCCTGTGATTTCGTCATTATAGAAACCAAGTTCTTTTAGTCTTTCTTGAATTTTAATAACCTGGTCGCCCTCGTCACCAATGGACCAAGCTGTCTTTTTAGCATTTGCCTTTTTCTTGGAAACAGAGGCTGTTGCCTTTTCACTTGTATCATCTGGGGTCTGATTTGATACACCGTCTGAACCAAAGCTATATGTAACACCATCAATTTCTCTTGTTGTGTCAACTATGTACTGTCCGTCCTCGTAGTAATAGTACTGACCGTAAACTTCAACCCAGCCAGATGTTGGGTAGCTTACGCCACTAATCTTGAACCAACATTCCCAAGACTTGTTAGAAACTGAATCAAGACATACATTTGAAATTTCGTCACGAGCATCAATACCCATTCCGTTGCCAACATACACCCCAACGTGACCATACTGATAAAGGCCTAATCCGTGTATTCTTGGAATACTATCCATAGAGCCTGATTCTGGGGATGCTGCAATCATATCTTCAGTAACTCTTGCACCACCTGCATAGGAATAAATAAGACCACTACAGTCAACAGCACCAACTGTTGAGCCACCCCATACATATGACCAGCCCTCATCATATGCTCTGTATGCCCAGTTTGTTAGACCTGCACCGGAGCCTGTAGCTGACGCTGTGGTTGTTCCTACTATTGTAGCAGTTGACAAAATGCAAACTGCAAGAATAAGCGTTAGTATTCTTTTCATCCTTGTCATAATATTACCTCCAAAATAAAAGGCACAAATTAGTGCCATTACAAACTATTTACAATAATTACATTTCTGTAACAAAATTATAACAAGTTTTTAGTTTTATTTCAAGTGTTTTCGAGATATTTTTAATAATTCAAGGATTATTTATACATATTACACAAGTATTGAAATCAAACTAAATTACTCTTGTGTATTATTATCATCTTAATTCTCTTTATGAAAAATATACAAAGAATTATTATTCCTTATGTGCAATAAATACAAACAAAGGATATTTTTATTCAAATACTAAATGTTATTTATTGTAAAAAGCATAAGAAAAAAGATGGTTACAGTTTGTAACCATCTCTGAACTCTATGTAATTATTATTCAACAGGAATATCTGAAGTACAATGTGGGCATTTTGTAGCCTCAATGTTAATTTCGCTTTTACAGAAAGGACATTCCTTTGTTGTCTTTTCTTCCTCTTTCTGAATATCCTTTTTACCGATACTCATAACCTTGTTAACAACCTTAACAAGAATGAAGATAATGATTGCCATAATAATGAAGTTAATTATAGCAGAAATAAAGTTACCAAACTGAATTGTACCTACATTGAGAACCTTTGTCATTTCTTCAATAGAGTTAACACCAACGCACTTACTGATTATAAGCTGAATTAGTGGTGTAATGACATCATCACAAAGTGAGCTTACAATGGTCTGAAAGGCAGCACCGATAATAACGGCAACTGCTAAATCCAGAACATTACCACGCATTACAAATTCTTTAAATTCACCTAATAGTTTTTTCACAACAATTCCCCTATCTTATACAAGGTTAACCTTGTGATAAACCTTTTTACCCTTTTTAATAACAAGCTCACCGTTTGTAAAGTCAGCTGATGTTATGTTAAGGAACATATCCTTTACCTTTTCGTCATTGACAGAAACACCATTCTGCTGAACAAGTCTTCTACCCTCGCCCTTACTACTAATGAGCTGACACTTAATCATAAGGTCAAGGATAGGAATACCCTCTCCAAGCTCAGCCTCTGTAATATCTGTTGAAGGCATATTTTCATCAGTTGCGCCTGCACCGAATACAGCCTTTGCTGTTGCCTGTGCCTTGTTAGCCTCTTCCTCACCGTGAATTAGCTTTGTAACCTCATATGCAAGAATTTCCTTAGCCTTATTGATTTCTGCACCCTCAAGCTTTGCAAGTTCATCAATTTCTTCAAGAGAAAGGAATGTAAGCATCTTAAGGCACTTGATTACATCAGCATCATCAACATTTCTCCAATACTGATAGAATTCGTATGGTGATGTTTTTTCTGCTGAAAGCCATACTGCACCTGACTGTGTTTTACCCATTTTCTTACCTTCCGAATTAAGTAGAAGGTTAATTGTCATTGCGTATGCATCCTTACCCAGCTTTCTTCTAATAAGCTCAGTACCACCAAGCATATTTGACCACTGGTCGTCACCACCGAACTGCATATTACAACCGTACTTCTTAAACAGTGCGTAAAAGTCATAGGACTGCATAATCATATAGTTAAATTCAAGGAATGAAAGACCCTTTTCCATTCTCTGCTTATAGCACTCTGCTGATAACATTCTGTTTACACTAAAGTGTGCACCAACATCACGGAGAACCTCAACATAATTAAGGTCCATTAGCCAATCAGCATTGTTAACCAGCATAGCCTTGCCTTCGCCAAAATCAATAAAACGGCTCATCTGCTCCTTAAAACAGTCAACATTGTGCTGAATTGTTTCAGGTGTCATCATCTGACGCATATCTGTTCTGCCTGATGGGTCACCAATCATAGCAGTACCACCACCAATAAGTGCTATTGGCTTGTTACCTGCCATCTGCAATCTTTTCATAAGGCAAAGTGCCATAAAGTGACCAACATGGAGGCTGTCTGCTGTTGGGTCAAAGCCAATGTAAAATACAGCCTTACCACTATTAACAAGCTCTCTAATTTCATCTTCATCTGTTACCTGTGCAATTAGTCCTCTTGCAACAAGTTCTTCATATACTCCCATTTCAATTTTCCTTTCTATATTAACATAGCCTTATACATTAGTATATATTAAATTTTTTCTTTTGTAAAGAATGATTTATCTATGCCTTTTCCTGTTGTGATTATTGTGATGCTTTGGAATGTTCTTTCCTCTCCTGCTCTTATTATTCTTTGAAACAGGCTTTTTCTGAGTATTCTTACTCTGTGGCATATTTATCAAACAATTTTTTCCTGTGCCAATTAGGTCAGTTCTTCCTGCCCTACGCAAAGCCTTTGCCACAAGCTCCTTGTTTTTTGGATTAAAGTACTGTAGCAACGCCCTTTGCATATGCTTTTCTTCCATTGTTTTTGGAACATAAACCGGCTCAAGAGTGTATGGGTCAAGCTCTGTATAGAACATAGCTGTGCTGATAGTACCAGGTGTTGGGTAAAAATCCTGAACCTGCTCTGGTCGGATATGCTCCCTTTTAAGAAACAGTGCAAGTTCTACTGCATCATTTAAGGTAGAGCCTGGGTGAGAACTCATAAGATAAGGCACCAAGTACTGTTCCTTGCCAATCTGTTTTGTAATTTTATAAAATTCATCTTGGAATTTTTTATATGTGGCGATGTGTGGCTTACCCATTTTGTCAAGAACAGCAGCTGAACAATGCTCTGGGGCAACCTTTAGCTGACCACTGATGTGGTGCTTAACAAGTTCTTGAAAAAATGTATTGTCCTCATCCTCCACAAGATAATCAAAGCGAATACCAGAACGGATAAACACCTTTTTTATACCCTTAATGGACCTTAATGAACGGAGAATATCAATGTATTCCTGGTGGTCAACCTGTAAGTTCTTGCAAGGCTTTGGTGCAAGGCACTTTCTGTTTTTGCACATACCTGCCTTCTTTTGAATTTCACAGGATGGCAAACGGAAGTTGGCTGTTGGACCTCCTACATCGTGGATATAACCCTTAAAACGAGGATTCTGCACAAGTCTTTCTGCCTCAGCTATAACACTTTCCTTGCTACGGACAGTAATTGCCCTGCCCTGATGAAAAGCTATTGAGCAGAAATTACAAGCGCCAAAGCAACCTCTGTTGTGGGTTATGGAGAATTCAACCTCCTTAATTCCAGGTACACCACCCTTTTCCTCATAGCTTGGGTGATAATACTTTTCATAAGGGAGAGAATACACCCAGTCAAGCTCCTCTGTAGTAAGTGGTGGCATTGGTGGATTTTGCACAAGAATATTCTTCCCGTGTCGCTGAATAACGGTTCTTCCCCTTACTGCATCAGCTTCTTCAAGCTCTTTCCTTGCAGCAATAGCATAATCCCTTTTACTTTCGCAAACTCTCTCATAGGTTGGCAAATCTACAACAGGGCCTGGTTCATACTCTGAAGTTGGAACTGCATAGCAAATGCCCTTTATATCTCGAAGTTCCTTTACAGTTTTTCCCTCTGCAAGTCTTTTTGCAATTTCAATAGTCTGATTTTCACCCATTCCATAGGAGAGAATGTCAGCCTTACTGTCAAAAAGAATTGAAGGTCTTACCTTATCATCCCAATAATCATAGTGGGCAAATCGTCTTAGAGATGCCTCAAGTCCACCGATAATAACAGGAGTATCTGGATAGAGCTGTTTAAGGATATTTGAATATACAATAACTGCCCTGTCAGGTCTGCCACCTGACTTACCTCCAGCTGTGTAGGCATCATCTGAACGCTTTTTCTTATTAACTGTGTAATGGGCGACCATTGAATCAATGTTACCACTTGATACAAAAAATCCAAGCCTTGGTTTGCCAAAGGGGTTAAAGTTCCTTGGATTTTTCCAATCCGGCTGAGAAAGTACAGCCACCTTATAGCCCTTTGCTTCAAGCACTCTTGTTATAATTGCCACACCAAAGGATGGGTGGTCAACATAGCTGTCGCCTGTAACATATACAAAATCAGGCTGTTCCCAACCTAATTTTTCAACTTCTTCTTTTGTAATTGGAAGAAAAGCCATAGTTTACTCCTCTGATAAATCATCACCGTTTTCATCATTTTCAACTGTAGAAGCACCGTTACCAGTAATATTTTTTCTTTCAAGCCATTCCTGATAGGTCATTAACACATCCCTTGGCTTACTGCCCTGATGTGGACCAACAATACCCAGACTTTCCATTTCGTCAATCATTCTACCAGCCCTTGCGTAGCCAACCTTTAGCCTACGCTGAACAAGGCTTGTAGATGCCTGTCCTGCATCAATGACTATTTTGATTGCTTCTTCAATTTTATCATCTAAATCAAGACCACTGTCATTTGAGGCTGAGCTGTCTGCCTCCATTCCCTCAACAGTAATTTTCTTGATTTTTTCCTCTATTTCCTCATTGTACTGAGAACGATAATTCTTCTTAATATAGTTTGTAACTCCCTCAATTTCAGAGTCACTTGCATAACAACCTTGAACACGGATTGGCTTTGGTGCTCCAACAGGAGAATAGAGCATATCACCCCTACCAATAAGCTTTTCAGCTCCACCAAAGTCAAGAATTGTTCTGGAGTCAATATTTGAGCTAACCTTAAGGGATATTCTTGACGGAATATTAGCCTTAATAACACCTGTAATAACATTTACCGATGGTCGCTGAGTTGCAATTACAAGGTGCATACCGGCAGCACGAGCCATCTGTGCAAGACGACAAATGCTTTCTTCAACCTCAGATGGAGCAGCCATCATAAGGTCAGCAAGTTCGTCAATGGCAATAATGCAACGGAACATCTTTTCCTTTGGAACAGGAAGTCCGTTGATTTCCATAACCTCTGGTTCTTCACCCTCAACAACATCCTGCTCTGCAATAAACTTTAGGTTGCTTTCAATTAAATCATTGTAGGAATTGATGTCCTTACAGTCATATTCAGAGAAAAGTTTATATCTCTGTAGCATTTCACTTACTGCCCAATTAAGAGCAGCAGCAGCCTTTTTTGCATCTGAAACAACAGGAACAAGAAGATGTGGAATACCCTTGTACTTTGAAAATTCAACCATTTTAGGGTCAATAAGCAGGAATTTAACCTCATCAGGGGTAGCTCTGTAAAGAATACTCATAAGGAGTGAGTTCACACATACAGATTTACCTGAACCTGTTGTACCTGCAATAAGTAGGTGAGGCATTTTAGCAAGGTCTGTTGTGACAATTTCGCCACTAATATCCCTACCTAACACACAGGTTAACTTACTTTCTGAATTCTTAAAGGTGTCGCTATCAATAAGCTCACGCATTGAAACCATTGAAACAACTTTATTTGGCACTTCAATGCCAACTGCTGCCTTACCTGGAATTGGTGCTTCAATACGTACACCATTTGCTGCAAGGTTTAGTGCAATATCATCAGCAAGGTTTGTAATTTTACTAATTTTTACACCTGGAGCAGGTTGTAACTCATATCTTGTAACAGATGGGCCACGGCAAATATTAGTAATTCTTACCTTAACACCAAAGGAATCAAGGGTTGAAACCAGCTTTTCTGCCTTTTCCTCCATTTCACTTCTCATATTTGCAGAATTTGCGTTGTTAGCAAGTTTTAGGAGCTGAATTGGAGGGTACTTATATTTACTTGTGGAGAGATGTTCTGCCTTCTTAATTTCCTCATCAATTAGCTTTGTTTCTTCATTTATTGCCTCTGCACCCATTTGCTTTGCAGCCTCAAGGAGTGCCTGGGTTTTTCCAGAAGATTTTACACTATCAGTTACAGTATCTTCCCCACTCTTATTTGCCCTTTTGATAATATCAATAATGTTTTCTTCATTATCTTTATCAACCATTGGCTGTTCCTCTGAAGAATTTACCTTTGGAACATCAAGCTCTTTATTTTTCTTCTTTTTCTTCCTTGGTTTATCGTCATCAATAGGAATGTCAATGCTATCAGTATAGTGTGGTGCGTAGAAAACATCACTTTGAGGCTTTATTTCCTTATTTACCTCATTTTTTTCTTTTCTAATTGCAACCTGTTTACGAACAGCAACAACAGGCTTTTTTGCAACCCTTGCAATATCAAGGAGAGAACCACCTGTAACAATCAGAAGAATTACTGCAATAGCAAGATTTATAAGAATAGCTGAAATAGTATTGCCTATGCAATAGCTAAGTGGGTAACCGAGTATTGCACCCATTAGTCCACCACCACTGCTAAATACACCGTCAGCATCGTAGCCCTGCATAAAGGTTCTTCCAAGCTCCACAAAGTAGTTTCCATACTGTGACCCTGTGAATATGTAAAAATCAATTTGTGCAAGGACAATAATCAATATACTTAAAGACATTTTCATCTTTAGACGGTGGATTTCCTTTTCCTTTGCTGTAAGAATTGCCACATAAAACAGCAAAACAGAAATAAGAAGTGTTGGCACACCTAAAAGTCCGAATATGCTATTTCTGAAAAAGTCCCAAAGGAAGTTGCCCCTTATAAACATAAGGCAAAGGAAAACTATACCTGAGGCAAAAAGGAGAATGGCCCTTACTCTGTAATTCTTTGGCTTTAGCTCCTTTTCAATCTTTTTATTTACCTTTTCTCTTGGTTTATTTTTTTTATTTGTTGTTTTCTTTGGTGTTTGTTTTGGTGTTTGTTTTTTAGACCTTTTTTCAGCCATTAAATACCCCTCTTTTTATAATACAGCACCAGAGAAAATATTGTAGCCTAAGTTCATTTCAATTATTGAAATAACGATACCAACAATACCGATTACTGCTGTATATATTGCGAATATGTACATTTTGTCTGTCTTTAAGAACCACTTGAATATGATGATTGCAAGATAACCCACAACTGCTGAAACCACCATACCAATTACAAGTGCTAAGGTACTGATTTCATCCTCTGCCGGAACAGGAGTGGCAAGGGCATCCTTTAATTCAAAAACTGCTGATGCAAGAATTGTTGGAATACCTAAGATAAATGTGTAGTCAATAGCTTTTTGCTTGTTGATACCACGCATTTCTGCTGTTGCAAGGGTTGAGCCTGAACGAGAAACACCAGGTAGTGTTGCAAAAACCTGTGTAAAGCCTACTACAAGGGCATCAACAATGTTGTAGTTCTTTCTGCCATCCTTTTCGCCACTTTTTGAATGCTTTGACATTCCAATTCTACAAGTACGCTTGTTGCAAGCAATACCGATAAACAGTAAGGCTGATGTAACAAGTAAAAGTCCAGATACAACATACAGGTACTTGTTCCCTGTAAAGAGTTCTGAAACATCCTTGAAGTTAAGGTCTGTTCCAGGAACAGGCATAAAGAGAATGAAAAGAGGAAGTAAGCTGATTACAAGCATAAACAGCATATTTTCTTCTTCTGTTCTATTTTTCCAACTGAACTTACCTGTAAAGATTTTTCCCACTAATGAGAAAAAGGATTTGATTAGCTTAATAAGTAGCTTGTAATAAAAGGCACAAACTGCCACAAGTGTACCTACATGTAGCATAACATTGAAGAAGAAGTTGCTTTCTCCGTCAACACCAAAAATATGCTGAACAAGAGTTAAATGTCCTGATGATGAAACAGGTAGAAATTCAGTTAATCCCTGAACAATACCCATTACAATAGAGTAAATAAATTCCATAATATCCTCCGTTTATGTAACTGCCGAAGCAGTAAATTATGACGAAGCTTTTTCGCCATTGTCAATCATTTTGTAGAGCCTATCTATTGCTTGACTAAGCGTGCCAACCCTGTCAATAAGCCCTGTTTTAACAGCTGTTTCCGAGTCAAGAATAGTGCCAATGTCTGTAACAAGCTCCCCTGTATTCAGCACAAGTCGGGTGTATTCTTCCTTGCTGATATTGGAATTGTCACTGACAAATGTGGTAATTCTGTCTTGAATACGCTTAAAATATTCAAAGGACTGTGACACACCTAAGGTTAGTCCTGTGGTACGGACAGGATGTGCTGTCATTGTGGCACTCTTTGCAATAAAGCTCTCATCAGCAGCAACTGCAAGTGGTATGCCAATAGAGTGACTACCACCGATTACTACAGAAACCGTCGGTGTTTTCATTCCTGCAATAACCTCTGCTATGGCAAGGCCAGCCTCCACATCTCCCCCAACTGTATTAAGGAGGATTAAAAGCCCCTTAACATTCGGGTCCTCCTCAATAGAAACAAGGAGAGGAATGATATGCTCATACTTTGTGGTTTTGTTCTGACTTGGCAGAATGTAGTGACCCTCAATTTGCCCAATAATTGTAAGACAGTGAATTAGAACATCACTTCTGCCAGTTATTACTGAGCCAATGTTTTTTATACCCTGTGCATTTTCCTCAGAAAGTGACGCTTCTCCACCCTCATCATTTTCATTATCTAAACTCTGATTTTGGAAGAAATCCCCCTCTGTAGCTTCCTTTGGAATTTTCATAAAATACACACCTCCGACAATAGTTTTGCCGAATGTGTCTATAATACACATACAAAAATATTATATCATTTTTGGAGATATTCTTCAATACTATTTTTCCCATTTTATAGTTATGAAACATATTGAAAATTGTATATTATGTGATATAATAGAAAGCAAGAATATTATAATTGGAGGAAATAATTGGATAATAATGTTATTTTAGGAATCGCTGTGGGTGTTCTTATTTTATGCTCCAGCTTCTTTTCCTGCATAGAAACTGCCTTTTCCTGTGTAAGTACAGCAAGGCTTAAAAACAAGGCTGACTCTGGTAGTAAAAAAGCAAAGAAAGCACTTTACATTGTTGAACATTATGACAAGGCACTTACAACCATTCTCATTGGCAACAATGTGGTGAACCTTGGGTGTTCTTCCATTGCAACTGTGCTATGTATGAATATTTTTGATAATTTCGCAGCTGCAATTTCCACAGGTGGAACAACACTTTTAGTTCTGACCTTTGGTGAGGTTATCCCAAAGTGTATTGGTAAGGAGAAAAGCGAGGGTGTCGCCCTTAATACAGCCTTGATTTTAAAGGGAATGATGATAGTTCTAACCCCATTTTCTGCTGTATTTATTGCACTGAAAACCTTTGCGCTAAAAATTCTGAATATTAAAAATGATGAACCTACAGTTACAGAGGATGAACTGAAGTACATTATTGAGTCATCGGAAAACGAAGGTGTGCTGGAGGAAGAAGAAAGCGAAATGGTGCAATCTGCCCTTGAATTTGATGAAAAATCAGCCTTTGAGGTTCTTACTCCACGAGTTGACCTTTACGCAATTAACATTGAGGACGACTTTGAAACCAACAAAAATAAGATTATTGGAGAGAGATACAGTAGAGTTCCTGTTTATAAGGAAAATCTTGACAATATTCTTGGTATCCTTTACACAAGAGATTACATTGACCAGCTTCTTGAAGGGAAAAAGCCTGACATTAAAGTGTTGATTAAGGATGCGTTTTTCACCTATAAAAGCAGAAAGCTAAGCAAGCTTATGAGCGACTTAAGAAAGAACAAGACAAATATTGCTGTGGTTACTGATGAATACGGTGGAACTCTGGGCATTGTCACTATGGAGGACTTGATTGAAGAAATCGTTGGTGAAATTTATGACGAGGACGAGGATATTGAAAAGAACTACACAAAGCTAAGAGAAAACTGCTACCTTGTAAGTGGCGATATGGAATTTGAGGAGCTTCTTGAGCTTACAGGCAAGGAAATCAAAAATGAACTTGACAGCCACACCGTTGGAGGTTTCCTCTTTGAGGCTATAGGTAGAATTCCTGAAGAAAATGAAACCATTGTTTCAGATGGTATGAGCTTTGAAATTTATAAGGTTGAGGACAGAAGAATTATTAGCGTAATTGTAAAGGTCCTTGAATAAAATTCTATACAAAAATTAAAGGAGGCTTAGTGCCTCCTTTTCATTTTCTCTAAATATTTTGAGATGTAGTATATGGGAATACATAGGAATCCCCACAACACACTATAAACAATGCAAACCTGCCCCAAAAGATTAAATGGCACTCTGCTATAATTCCAGACAGCCATATCAAGGGTAAGGTTCACAATACACCCTGTTATAAATTCCAAAGCTGTAATTACCAATGCTCCCACAACACATTTTTCTAACAAAGAATAATTATCCATTTTCGTAAAGAGATTGCAAAGTATAGAAAAGCAGAGTCCACCAAGAATTATCATACTCCAATGGGTATGCTGTCGCCACATAATTTCTATAAGTCCATAGGTCACTCCTCCTAAAAGGAAAAGCACCACATTCCATTTCCTTAACATAAAATCACCACATTTAGTTTTTTCCAAATGTGGTGATTTATTTATAGAATTATTTGGCTGTTAGTTTGTTTACAAGCTCTGTAAACTCATTTTTTGTCATAAGAATATTCACTGCTGTCAGCATTGCATTTGTTGAAAGGTAGGTAGGCAAATTGAGATGCTTTAAAACTTTTTCTCTGTTTGTTTTGGAATTATTTGAGCCTGTCAAACCAAGAGAAAATAAATCAGACTTAGTAATTTCAGAACCTGTATTTTCTCTTTTTGTGTCCTCACCAACAATACTTGCACCTGATTTCCTAATTGCAGAAATTATAACCTCATTGTCAACACCCTCAACACCCAGGTAGCCCTCCTTAGAAGGCTGTGACTTCCGTTTTTCCTTACCCTTTAGCTGTGGTATGTAGCACTGTTTAATATTACTTTCAGGGATAATTCCTTTAAGGAAATTTCGTATCACAAAACCTGCTGAGTCGCTGTCTGTGATTATGAGGATTCCCCTCTTTTTTGCAACCTGTCTAATTAGTGACTGCTTTTCCTTATCCTTAAAAATTCTAAAACCGTTGGTTTCAATTATTGGGGCATCCACAACACCAGATAATTTTATCTTGTCATATCGTCCCTCAACAACAATGGCCTCTTTTATTTTTAGCATATTAACCCTCTCTTGCAATTATGGAAAGCTTTGAAATAAGCTCCTCTATCTGTATTCTGGGGTCACAAGATACTGATTTTAACTTCTGTTCCACCGACATAATGGCGTCAAGACTTTTTCTGATTGCAAAAGTTGACATCCGTCTGCCATTTTTTGCTGAATTGGAAAGAATAAACTTCCTGTTACCATAGCTAAAATCCTTGGCAACTATATCAATAGGGACACCACTTTCTGCCATAACTCTTGAACGATAAAGGTCAATATAGGCAGAGCTAATGGCTAAGAGAATTAGGGTTGGCTCCTCATTTTGATTAAAGAGAATATCAAGCTCCTTATAAGCCTTGTTGAGATTATCCATAATAATATCATTTGCCATTAGATAGCCCTTTGTTTCAAGCTTAACAGCAACCAACTGATTTATCATATCAAGGGTAATTTCACCACCGTCTGCATAGGCAGATAGCTTTTCAATCTCATTTTGCAGAGCAGTAAGGTCTGTGCCACAGTAGTCCACGATTTTTCCTGCATTATTAAGGGTTATGGCACAGCCTCTTTTACTTGCAGCATCCACCAACTTTTTAGAAAGGGCGTGGGAGTCATACTTTTTCAACTCCACAGCAATACCCTGCTTTTCAGAGATTTTCTGGACTTCTTTAAATTCTTTTCCGGAAATATCAAGTGTCAAAAAGGTAAAAAGAACAATAGTAGTACTTGGGATATTCTTAATAGCTAACTTTAAATTCTCAAGGTCAGCTTTTTTCAGTTTGTCAATGTTAAGGTCTGTAATTTTCACAAAGTTATACTCGCTCATAAAGGGCATAACATCCATAGCAACTATAATTTCATCAATAGAACTATCATTGTCAAAGCTATGGAAGTTAAACTCAGGTGGTTGTTCACCCATAATCTCCTTTATAAGCATATTTGTATAGTGCTTTACAAGGAATTTTTCTTCACCAAAAATATAATAAAGGCTTTTGTACTCCTTGGTCTTTATATGCTTTTTAAAATCCGTTTCCTTTGTAATCATTACCACACCTCAAGGTTTGTTCTGAAATTTATTTAACAAAAAGTGGTAGCTTGTGTAAAAAGATAATGTCCTTTCTATCAGCTGCGTCACCCTCTGCAAGAACTGCACTACAGGCAACAACCTCTCCACCAGACTTAGCTGTAAGTTCTTTTAAAGAATTAAGGCTCTCTCCTGTGCTAATAACATCATCTACAATAAGAACTTTCTTCCCTTTTAAAAGCTCTGCCTTTGCTCCGTCAAGGCAAAGAGTCTGAACTGCATCTGTTGTTATAGATTTTACTTTTACAGACACAACATTGTTCATATACAGCTTAACAGACTTTCTTGCAATAACATATGGCTTGTTGCTTTGACGAGCCATTTCGTAACCAAGTGGAATACCCTTAGCCTCAGCAGTTAGGATAACATCAAAGTCAGGAACAATTTTTAATAATTCTTTTGCGGAATTAACAGTAACCTCTACATCACCAAACATTATAAAGGCTGCTATTGAGAGATTTTCATTAACCTTACAAACAGGTAGCTCTCTTTCACAACCTGCAATAGTCATTTTATATGTTTCCATAGTAATCTCCTTACTGCCTGTTTAAGCCATTTGTGTGCTAAGAGTTCTGCCACCGATAAGGTGGAAGTGAAGATGGAACACAGTTTGTCCAGCTTCTTCGCCACAGTTTGAAATTACTCTGTAGCCTGTGTCAAGACCAAGCTCCTTGGCAACCTTTGGGATTGTTTCAAAAATATGAGCAACTACTGATGAATTTTCCTCGGTAATTCCTGCAACATTTTCAATGTGACATTTTGGAATAAAAAGAATATGAACAGGCGCAACAGGATTTAAATCCTTAAAAGCAAGGATTTTGTCATCCTCATAAACCTTTGTTGATGGGATTTCCCCATTTGCGATTTTGCAAAAAATACAATCACTCATAGTAATTCTCCTTTAATAATTATTTCTTCTTAGCAGTTATTTTCTTTTCCTCACCATGAATAAGCCTTACAATGTTCTCGTGGTGCTTTATAATAACAATCAAGCCTGTACAAAGGGCAATAATTGAAATTATGAACACATACTCAAGGGATATTTCGTTTTGAGTACCAAGAGAAGGCTTGTAGGTAAAGAAATATGTAATTAAAAATGTAAATGGTCCATAGAGTACTGCACCTAAAAGGGAGCTGATTGAAATAATCTTTGTAATAAGGAACATAATGAGAAATACTCCTAAAACACAGAGGAACACTCTCCAATCAAGGACTGCAATCATACCAATGGCAGCCACAACGCCCTTACCACCCTTGAATTTGAAGTAAATTGGAAACATATGCCCAATAATACAGGTAAGACTTGCAAGATACATTACAATGGATCTAAGCATATACATTTCATTTATGGGTAAATCTGAATGACAATGTGAGGTCACTAAATACTCAGCAACCTGAAAAACAAATGGAAACAGGAAGTATGTCACCAAAGACGCCACAACTGCCTTTAAGAAGTCGCACACAATGGTAACAACAGCAGGAACTTTGCCTACACAGCGAAGAACATTGGTAAAACCTGCGTTACCACTGCCCATTTCCTTGATATTCCCACCCTTAGTTACAATCTTTGTTACAATAATTGCAGTATTTATTGAACCAAAAAGGTATGCAATTATCATAAAGAAAAATGATGAAATAATCATTGGTGGGTATATGAACATAACATCCAAAAGACTAATATTCATTACTTCTTCTCTCCTCTTTCTCTGATAATAATACGGATTGGTGTACCCTCAAGACCAAAGGTCTCTCTGATTCTATTTTCAAGATACCTCTGATATGAGAAGTGGAAAAGCTCCTTATTATTACAGAAGAAAACAAATGTAGGTGGCTTTACTGAGGCCTGTGTGCAGTAATAAATCTTGAGTCTTTTACCTTTATCAGTTGGTGGCTGAACTCTTGTTGTAGCCATATTCAAAAGGTCATTCAGCATACCTGTGCGAATACGCATAGCGTTATTGTTTGCAACAGTTGTTATAAGCTGGAAAAGATTTTCTACCCTTTGTCCTGTCTTTGCAGAAATAAAGATATAAGGGGTGTAGCTCATAAATGCAAACTCTGTGTCAAGTCGCTTTTTAAATTTACTCATAGTGTGGGTGTCCTTTTCAATGGCATCCCACTTGTTAACAGCAATAATACAACCCTTTCCTGCCTCAATAGCCATACCTGCAACCTTGCTATCCTGCTCTGTATAGCCAACCTCGGCGTCAATCATAATTACGCAAACATCACATCTGTCTATAGCCATTTGCGCTCTTATAATACTGTACTTTTCAATATTATCATAAATTCTGGACTTTCTGCGCATACCGGCTGTGTCGATAAAATTAAACTTGCCGTATTCATTTTCCACAACTGTATCAATAGTATCCCTTGTTGTACCGGCAATATCAGAAACAATACATCTGTTTTCCCCTGTGATGTAGTTAATGAGAGAGGATTTACCAACATTTGGTTTGCCGATAACAGCAACGGAGATTATATCATCATTATCCTCCTCATCTTCACTTGGAGGAAGATACTTGTAAACCTCGTCAAGCAAATCTCCTGTACCTGTTCCGTGAACTGAGGAAACACGGATTGGTTCACCAAGTCCAAGGTTATAAAACTCATAAAACTCTGCCGGTGGTTCACCAATACTGTCACACTTATTGACGCAAAGCACCACAGGTTTGCCACTTTTCTGTAGCATCTGTGCAACTTCCTCATCAGTTGCAACCACACCATCGTGAACATCTGTTACAAGAATTGTAACATTGGCTGTATCAATGGCAAGTTCTGCCTGACGGCGCATCTGCTGTAGAATTATATCATCGGAGTAAGGTTCAATACCACCTGTATCAATAATGGTAATTTTTCTGTTATTCCACTCACATTCACCATAAATTCTGTCCCTTGTAACTCCTGGTGTATCATCTACTATTGAGAGTCTTTCACCTATTAACTTATTGAATAATGTTGATTTACCAACATTTGGTCTGCCTACTATGGCAACTATTGGTGTTGACATTTTCACCCTCCTTAAATCATAGCATAATTTATTATGCCCTACTAAGCCTGAATTACAGGCTTACAAATACCTATTTTATTATACTAAATAATACAAAAAATTTAAAGTTATTTAAAGAAAATAAGCATAAAAAAAGACGGAATAAATCCGCCTGTTTTTATGAATATTGATTATTCAGCTTCTACTGCAATAACCTGTCTGCCATTGTACTGACCACAGTTCTTGCAAACTCTGTGTGGAGTCTTGAATTCGCCACAGTTAGGGCAAGTTGCAAGTGCAGGAGCGTCAAGCTTCCATACATTTGATCTTCTCTTCATTTTTCTTGCGTGTGAATGTTTTCTCTTTGGTACTGCCATTTTAATTCCTCCAGATTTATATTATTTTAATAATTCCTTCAATGCCTCAAGTCGAGGGTCAATCTCTTTAGCTGAACAGCCACAGTCGCCCTCATTGAGGTTTTTGCCACATTTGTGGCATATACCCTTGCAATCCTCACTGCACAAAAACTTAATTGGCAGATTAAGGATAATATCCGACTGGACAAGTTCGTCAATATCAAGTGTATAATCCGGAATTTCGATATAATCATCATTATCACTGCCTGAAAGATTATCAACCAGACGGTGAGAAAACTGGTAATTTAACTGCCTACTTGTGTCCTCATAACATCTGTCACAGGGACGAGAGTAGGTGAATGTTATATCAAAATCAATGTCGATAAGACCAGCCTTGTTAAGTGCTTTACCTTTTACCATAACAGGTGAAGCGAATGGAAAAACATTGCCCATGTCAATATCGGACATAGAAAAGGATGTTTCAAATTCTTTCTTACTGCCTTCGTTAAGGAAAACATCTTTTAAGTTAAGAATCATAAAATCACCTTCCCCATTAAACACCGAATAATATTATACATATATAGTCCCATTTTGTCAATACAAAAAGGGAAATTTCTTTTAATTTAAGCACAAAAAGTCACACCACTTTTTTTGTGATGTGACTTTTGTTTTGATTTTGCTTTAGTTACTTATCAAACCTTTTCGCAAACTGCGTTAATACCTACTGGTAGGTCTTCCTCAGCAGCTGAGATAAGTAATGTAATCTTTGTTTCTGCTGAATCTGCAAGTGCAGAAACCTTTTTAACGAAGTCTTCAAGTCCGTCAACGCCTTCAGGGCAAATCTTAAATGTGCTGTCAACCAAGATGTCTGTTACATCATAGTTACCTGCGCAAATACCACTTAAGAAACCAAAAAGCATATCATAACCACTTACTTCGTAGTGGTCTGTGTCAATGAGTCTTGCCTTATGAGTTACATCATATGTAAGCTTTGAGCCCTTTTCAATAACAACAACATTACCACTTGATGCTGCTACAGCCTCATTTGCAAGCTGAATAAGCTTTTTTGTTTTGCCTGAACCTTTTTTACCTGTAAGTAAAGTTACCATTTAGTCGTCCTCCTTTAAGGAATAAATTTAATAATTTTTAGTTTAATCTTGCCTCAAGCTCAGCCTTCTGGTCCTCATAACCAGGCTTACCAAGTAGGGCAAACATATTCTTCTTATATGACTCAACACCAGGCTGGTTAAATGGATTAACACCAAGGAGATAACCACTGATTGCGCAAGCCTTTTCAAAGAAGTAGATTAGGTAACCAAGCTCTGATTCTGTCATATCTTCAACATCGAGAACCATATTTGGAACTCCACCGTCGTTATGAGCAAGAACAGTACCCTGGAATGCCTTTTTGTTGACAAAATCCATTGTTTTGCCAGAAAGGAAGTTAAGTCCGTCAACATTTTCAGGATCAGTACCAAGAGTAACCTCTCTCTGAACCTTGTCAATCTGAACAACAGTTTCAAACAGAGTGCGTCTGCCCTCCTGAATATACTGTCCCATTGAATGTAGGTCTGTGGAGAATACAACTGATGCTGGGAAAATGCCCTTGTTGTCCTTACCTTCGCTTTCGCCGAATAACTGCTTGAACCACTCATTCATCATTGTAAATGCTGGTTCATATGCAACAAGAAGCTCTGTCTGATAACCCTTTCTGTAAAGGATATTACGGAGAGCTGCATACTTGTAGCAGTCATTTGTGTATAAATCATCGTTGTCAAAGTCCTTCTGAGCCTGTGCAGCACCTGCCATAAGAGCATCAAGGTCACAACCTGCAACTGCAATTGGAAGAAGTCCAACTGCTGTAAGAACAGAGAATCTGCCACCTACATCATCAGGAACAACAAATGTTTCATAGCCTTCTTTTGTTGCAAGTTCCTTAAGTGTACCCTTTGCTTTGTCTGTTGTACAGAAAATTCTTTCCTTTGCGCCTTCCTTGCCGTACTTCTTTTCCAGCATTTCACGAAGAACTCTAAAAGCGATTGCAGGTTCAGTTGTTGTACCTGACTTGGAAATCATATTGATAGATACATCTTTGCCCTCACAAATTTCAACAAGCTCAGAAAGCGCATTACTGCTGATTGAGTTACCTGTGAAGAAAATTTGTGGAGTGTCCTTGCAAAGAAGATTGTAGTTAGGGGATTTTAAAAATTCAATAGCTGCTCTTGCACCAAGATATGAACCACCGATACCGATAACAATGAAGATGTCAGAGTTTGACTGAACCTTCTTTGCAGCAGCCTTAATTCTTGCAAATTCCTCTTTATCATAGTCTGTTGGTAATGTGAGCCAACCAATGAAGTCGTTGCCAAGGCAGTCGCCTGTATGGAGTGCCTTATGAGCAAGTTTAACCTGTGGAGCCATAGCTTCATATTCGTGGTCACTTACAAAACCCTTTAAATACTTATCACTTAACTTAGTTGCCATTTCGTATTCCTCCTTATAATTCTCCTATGGAATTATATTTCCCATTGTTTTATGGTTTAGCACTATTATACTATATTTCAAGAGCTTTTGCAACAGAAAACTAACAGTTTTACTAAATAATTTCAAATTTCCTTTTTTAACAGGCTAAAGCCTTAGTAAATGCCTGAAAATATAACCAAAGGAACTCTTAAAGGTACATTCCTCCACCTCGTTTTTAGCTCTAACATTTACCCTCTCAATTTCCTTACCGTCTAATTTATAAATAATTTTGCCAACAATTTTATTTTTCCTTATTGGTGCATCCAAGCTTTCCGGAATATTCACCTCTGTTTTTATTTCCTTATTGTCACCCTTTTTTATAAGTATGGTTTTAGGCTTTTCTGAAACAAGGTCAACTGTTTTCTCCATACCCTTATTCACCTTAATTTTCTTTAGCGTTTCCTGTTTTGGAACAATTACTGAATAGTTATTAAAGCCATAATCAAGCAAAACTGAGGCATCTCTGAATCTCTCTTGCCCTGTATCACTTCCAAGGCAAACAGCTATCAAAGATAAATCATCCCTCTTTGCAGTTGCTGAAATACAACTCCCTGCCTCATTTGTTGTGCCTGTTTTTAGTCCTGTTATTCCATTATAACTTTTCAGTAGCTTGTTGGTATTAACTATTTGGGTTTTTCCGTCACGAAGAAAATCCAACCATATTTGTGTGTAGTCATAAACCTTTGTATGCTTTATCAGTTCTGCCGACATCAAAGCCACATCATAGGCACTAGAGAGGTGCCCCTCCTCGTCAAGGCCATTACAGTTTTTGAAGGTGGTATCCTTCATACCAAGTTCCTTTGCTCGTCTGTTCATTCTATCCACAAATGCATCCTCGCTGCCCTCTGTATATTCTGCCATAGCAACGGCTGCATCATTTGCCGATGCCACAAGGGTGGCCTTTAGCATATCATCAAGGGACATTTGCTCCCCTTCCTCTAACCAAATATCCGAGCCACCCATTGAAGATGCGTGAGCAGATGTGGTTACTGTATCTGTAAGGCTGATTTTTCCACTTTCAATATCCTCCATTATTAAAAGCACAGTCATAACCTTTGTTATGGAGGCTACACTTCTTTTTTCATGAATATTTTTCTTATAGAGAATTTTGTGATTATCAGCCTCCATAAGAATGGCTGAAGGAGCAGAAACTTCCTGTTTTGATACAGCCCCTACTTGAAATGGCAAGGAAAACAGCAGTATCAGAACTGTGAGTATGACTGATATATTTCTTTTAACATACATTATAAAACCTCTTTCTATACTTTTACTAAAGCATATGAAGGCATTATTTTTCTTATGTTATTCAGCATCATCATTATTTTCAAATTCGTTATAGGGAGGCAAATAGGGATATAATTCCTCGTAATGTTCAGCCTCATCCTGTGACAAATCTCTTGCAGGAATAAGCCCTGTGCAATCATAGGCAGAGCAGGTTGCAAAGTCATAGTCCATAAATGGTTCTTCAATGTTATGATTTTTGTTCTTATTTTTTTCTTCCACAAAAATTCCCCCTTTGCACATAGTTTGCGCAAAAGGGGATAAATAATTCAATCAATCAGGCAAATGCTGCGAGCTGAAATGCCTTCTTTTCTTCCTGTAAAGCCAAGGTGTTCCTCTGTAGTAGCTTTAACACTAACGCAGGAAACATCAATATTACAAGCAGAGGCGATATTCTCACGCATAGAAGTAATGTAATCCTTTAGCTTAGGAGCTTGAGCAATTACTGTGGAATCTATATTCACAATACTATGTCCATTTTCCTTTAGGACTTTTACAACCTCTTTTAAAAGAACAATGCTGTCTGCTCCTTTGTACTTTTTGTCAGTATCAGGGAACAATTTGCCAATGTCACCAAGGGCAGCTGCACCAAGCAGGGCATCCATAATTGCGTGAAGAAGAACATCTGCATCACTATGTCCCAAAAGTCCTGTTGTGTGGGGAATTTCTACTCCACCTAATATGAGCTTTCTGCCCTCAACTAATTTATGAACATCATAACCCTGTCCTATTCTCACTTTACTCCCCTGCTTTCCAGAATACTTTTAGCCAACAGAATGTCATCCTGTGTAGTTAGCTTAATGTTTGTATATAGTCCCTCAACAATAGTCACCTTGTCACCACAGTATTCAAACAATTTGCAATCGTCTGTAAAATCAACTGCATCGCTTTGTGCCATAGCAAGGTACTTTTCGTACTTATTTTTTGAGAAAACCTGTGGTGTCTGTACTGCACGAAGGGTACTTCTGTCAGGTGTATCTACAATAACACCATTTTCATCCACAACCTTAATTGTGTCCTTAACAGCCACACCAAGGGCAGATGCTCCTGTAAGAAGTCCTGAAAGTACAACCTTTTCAATTTCCTCTGTAGTAATTAGACACCTTGCACCATCGTGAATTGCCACACAGGTGCAGTTTTCTGACACAGCAGAAATGCCGTTTTTAACACTAATACTGCGAGTTTCTCCACCCTCAACAATGGACGTAACCTTGCTAAAGTTATATTCAGCTACAATTTTCTGAAATTCAGCCTTATCTTCCTTTCGGCAAACAATAACAATTTCCCTAACAGAAACAGACTGCTGAAAGGCAAGGAGTGAGTAGTAAACAGCTGGTTTGCCAAAAAGGTCAATAAACTGCTTTGACTTACCAAGAGCCATTCTGGTGCTATTCCCTGCACAGACTAAAATTGCAGATACATAATCAGGCTTTTTCTCCTGTTCTTTACAGGGATTCAAGTGCTTGTCCAAGATCTTCGATAATGTCGTCACTGTTCTCAATTCCTACTGATAATCTAATCATATTTGGTGCTACTCCACAGTCAACAAGCTGTTGGTCAGAAAGCTGACGGTGGGTTGTGGATGCAGGATGAAGAACACAGGTTCTTGCATCTGCAACATGGGTTACAATTCTTGCAAGCTTGAGCTGACCCATTAGCTTTGAGGCTTCCTCTCTGCCACCCTTAACTCCAAAGGAAATTACACCACAGGAGCCATTTGGCATTAGCTTGTTAGCAAGGTCATAATATTTATTGGACTTTAGTCCAGGGTAATTTACCCACTCTACCTTATCAGATGCCTCTAAAAATTCTGCAACCTTTTGTGCGTTCTTACAATGCTTTTCCATACGGAGAGCAAGGGTTTCAAGACCAATATTAAGGAGAAATGCGTTCATTGGAGCAGCCTGTGCGCCAAAGTCACGCATAAGGTGAACTCTTGCCTTTGCAATATAGGCAGCCTTGCCGAAATGCTCAGTATAAACTACGCCGTGGTAGGTTTCGTCAGGCTCTGTCAGCATTGGGAAGTTGCCATTGTTCCAATCATAATTACCACTGTCAACAACCACACCACCAAGGGAAACTGCGTGTCCGTCCATATACTTTGATGTAGAATGGGTAACAATATCAGCACCCCACTCAAATGGTCTAAAGTTAATTGGTGTTGGGAATGTATTGTCAACAATAAGTGGAACATTATGAGAATGAGCAATTTTTGAGAAAAGCTCAATATCAGTTACATCAAGGCTTGGATTTGTAACAGATTCCACAAAACAAGCCCTTGTTTTTTCATTAAATGCAGAGTTAATTTCTTCCTCTGTTGCATCTGGCTTAACAAATGTAAAGTCAATGCCCAAATCCCTAAGAGTTTTGTTAAAGAGGTTAAATGTGCCACCATAAACTGCTGATGAACACACAACATTGTAACCGGCTTTAACTATATTTGTAATAGCAATAAGGGACGCAGCCTGACCTGCTGATGTTAGCATAGCACCAACACCACCCTCAAGGTCAGCTATCTTCTTTTCAACTGCATCAAGTGTTGGGTTTGCAAGTCTTGTGTAGAAGAAGCCGTCCTCCTCTAAATCAAATAGCTTACCCATTGTTTCAGCACTATCATAGCTGTAGGTTGTACTCTGTACAATTGGTACAACTCTTGGTTCGCCATTTTTGGGGTCATATCCTGACTGAATACATTTTGTATCTATTCTCATTTTAATCACTCCTATTTTTTATAAATTATTAAAACAATCCTTTTATAAGGGCCAGAACAAAGTCTGCACCCCAAATAACACCACAGAACAACAGAATAAGAAGAATGGCAGAGATTATCCTAACAAAGGTTCTCTTTCCTGCTGACATTTCTTCAAAATCCTCAATATCCTTATCAAGTGTTTCCTTCTTATTTTCAATATCAGCCTTTAAGTCATCAGAAATATCCTCTGCATCCTCAGGTGAAATTGCACCAATGCCAACGCAGATTTCATATGCCTTGTCATATGCCTGATATGGAACAAGAATTGTAGCCTCGGACATATCACTTCCTGTTACTGCGTGTGCAGAAATATCCTTAACACGGATTTCATCACTTGGAATACCATTGTCAGACAGAGCTGCTCTTACTCTCTCCTTGTCAACACCATTTGCCTTACAAAGACATACAGGGGTGTTCTTATCAACAATTTCCTTTAGCTTTTTATTCTTACAATCAGAGCAAAAGGATTCGTTATCATCATATAGCTTTTTACAATTTGGACAATACTGCATATTATCATTTCCTATCCATAAACTTTTATAATATTCTATCATATGGAAAAGGAAAATACAAGTACAGAAAATATAAGAATTTACTGCAACAAATTTTGCCCCCTGTTACTAATAGTAGCAGGGGGCATTATCTATATGAACACAGGCTGATACTGCTTATTTTCGTATGCAAGGCTGACACATTCAGGTATAAGATTAAAACTGCACACAAGAGAATTTGGCTTTTTCAGTGGGTCATCCTGTGACATTGGAACAAAATATATGTTCTTTGTGTTAAGGAGCTTTCCTATATTCATTGCAGAGGCAGAAAGTCCGTCATTTGTTGCAATAGCAAGGAGTACAGGACGCTGTATTCTCAAATGACTTTTAACTGCCATAGTTACAGGTGTATCCGTTATGGCATTTGCAATTTTTCCCAGGGTGTTGCCTGTACAGGGAGAAACCACAAGGACATCGCACATCTTCTTTGGACCTATAGGCTCTGCATCTTCAATAGTCTTGATGATTTTTTTATTTGTTATGGCTTCAACTTCTCTGATAATACTCTCTGATGTTCCAAATCTGGTATCCTTAGTACTTGCATTTGTGGACATAATAGGCACTATATCGTAACCTTGTTCCACCAGTTTTTTTAATTGTGCTATTGATTTACTAAAGGTACAAAAGGAAGCCGACAGAGCGTATCCAACGACAAGTTTTTTCACCCGTCCTCCTCCTTGAGTATTGTTAGAATAGTGCTTTCTATTATTTCTCCGGCAGACCTTGGTGAATATTTACCAGGTAGAGCCAATGCGTGTATTGCCCTTACTCCAAGATTTTTTGCCATTTTAAAATCCACTCCACCAGGAGCTGAAGCAAGGTCAATAAGGAGAACATCGTCCTTCATAAGGCTTAGATTTTCCTTATTGAACACAAGGGCAGGTACTGTGTTGAAGATATAATCGAACCTTTCAATTTCAGAAAATTCTCCTGTTACAGTACCTAAAAAGCCATTTAGCTTAATCCAGGCAAGGTCACTACTTTTTCTTGCTGAAACAGTAACCTCTGCTCCTATTCCACGGAGCATCTCAGATAGCACCTTGCCAATTCTTCCATAGCCACAAACAAGAACCTTACTTCCGTTTAGGGTTTTATCAGAATTGAGAATAGCCTCTGTAATAGCACCCTCAGCAGTTGGCACTGCGTTCTGTACTGAAAAAATTTCTCTATCACTATAGGAAAATACATTATCCTCAAGAATAGGGAACTCTCTGAGGAAAACCTCTTTTTTTCCTGTAAAAATGGTTTTCCCCACCAAAAGCTCATCCTGTCCAGCAAGGTCAAGAGGCGTGTTTGAAAATTTTGTTGTAAGAATTTTTCCCTCTGAAAAGGGTACAACAGGGAAAATCAGCACATCACCTGCAAGGGCGTTTTGCAAATTACTGCTGTTGTCGGTAAGGGTATCAAACCCTGCAAGGGTCACTTTGTAACCATCCTTTGCAAGAGCTTTTGCAAGGTAGTAACTGCGTTTATCCCCTCCGAGAACGGAAAATGTTTTGTTATGACTCTTCATAGAAAGCACCTTTAGACTGTTTCATATTTTTATGAGGTTATACCACAGTATATGCAGATGGTATTGTAATTGATACGAATTTAATTATGTAGGGTGCTTTACCTTAGCTTAGCACCCCTTTGCGTTAACAGTTAACGCACTTTGATTTTGCTACAAAGCTTTCGCAGTCTGCACACTGCTTGTCGCTTGGGTGTGGTTCGTGAGTACCAATAAGAATTGAATCAAGTGCACAATAATTTTCTGTTTCGTTGTGGTTTGCACAGGATACTACTGTACATCTGATTGACTGATTCTTATGAGTTCTATCCATATTTATCACCTCGAAAAAATTCTGACACTTTTGTGTCAAACTTATTATTGCTATATTTCTCAAAAATATTCATAACATCATACCAAAAAATAAATAGCAGAATAGTATATAGAGAGGTGTAACTTATGAATGTTGTAATGATAATAATGTTTGTGTTATCTGTGGTTGGCATTGTAGAAATCATCAGCTATATTGCCTATCATTTGTTAAGTGTTAATGAAGAAAAATCCCTTCTTCTAATAACACCTGTAAACAAAGATAATTACGAAATGATAATCAGAAGTGCAATACAAAAGGCAAGGTGGATGGGAACATTACGGCCTGAAAAAATCATTGTTGTAACAGAAAATGCAGATGAGAAAACTCTTAGTGATATAAGTGATATTATCTATGGCTATAACTTTATTAAGATTATGGATAAAAAAGATATACCTGATATTGCAAATTTATTGTAAAATAAAAGGAGAAATGTTATAATAGATTTTATGGAACAAGAAGTATTACAAATCACAGGAACAGTTGAAGATATAATATATAGAAATGAGGAAAACGGCTACAGCGTTATTGAGCTTGATGTTAAGGATGAGCTAATAACAGCTACCGGTATTTTGCCAACAATCGAAATCGGAATGGAGGTCAGACTGTTTGGAGGATTTAAAAGTCACCCAAGCTATGGTTTACAGTTTGTTGCAGAAGCCTTTGAGCAGACTATACCTACCTCTGTACAAGGAATACTAAAGTACCTTTCCTCAGGTGCAATTAAGGGTGTTGGCGTTTCAACTGCAAATACTCTTATAAAGGCTTTTGGAGAAAAGACATTGGATGTCCTTGAAAAAGAGCCAGAAAGGGTTGCTAAGCTTAGAGGCATTTCCTTAGATAAGGCAAATTCAATTTCAAGTCAACTAAAGGCTAATCTGGGAGTAAGGGAGCTTATGCTTTACCTTGGTGAGTTCAGCATCCCACCTCATACTGCTGTAAATATTTATAAATTTTACGGTGACAAGAGCCTTGAGTACATAAGAGAAAATCCATACTCTTTATGCGACAACGGACTTAGAGTTTCCTTTGAAATGGCTGATATGATAGCAGTAAAACAGGATAGACCTGTTGACGATGAATGTAGAATAAGAGCAGGACTTGTGCATATACTCAACCATAACAGAAATAACGGACACACCTGCCTGCCATCAGACAAACTGACAAAAACTGCATCTTCTTTTCTTGGAGTTCAGGAGGAAAAGGTTATTTCTGCCCTTAATGATATGATTTATGATACCTCACTTATGGGACTTGAGGCTGAGGGAAAAAGCTATATTTTCCTCCCTGAACTATACAGGGCTGAAACCTTTATTGCAGGAAGAATACGCCTTATGCAGAACTTCCCTGCCCTTAAATTCAAAAACACCGATAATATGATTGATGAAATTGAAAAGGAGCAAGGGATAACCTATGCCGAAAAGCAAAAGGACGCCATAAGATCTGCAATGGAAAAGGGGTTTCTAATTCTGACAGGTGGTCCAGGAACAGGCAAAACCACAACCCTTAACGCCATAATCAAACTTCTTGAAAAGAACGGACAGCAGGTTCTACTTGCTGCCCCCACAGGACGAGCTGCTCAGAGAATGAGCGAACTAACTGGCAAAGAGGCAAAGACAATACACAGACTGTTGGAGGTTGCTTACGACAAGGCAGACAAGCTTGTTTTTAAGAAAAACGAAAAAAATATGCTAAAATGTGATGCACTTATAGTTGACGAGGTTTCAATGGTGGACTCCCAACTTTTTGCAAGTCTTATGGAGGCTCTCCCCTTTGGCACAAGGTTAATTCTTGTAGGTGACAGCAATCAGCTACCCTCTGTAGGACCTGGAAACATCCTTGGGGACCTTATTAAGTCGGATATTCTCCCCTATGTTGAATTAAATGAGATTTTCAGACAATCTCTCAAAAGTATGATTGTTACCAACGCCCACAAAATTGTGGAGGGTGAGCTTCCTGACATTATGAGGAGAGATTCTGACTTTTTCTTTCTCCCTACAAAAACAAGTGATGAAACAAAGGCTTTAGTGGTAGATTTATTTACAAGAAGGCTTGTAAACTCCTACGGATACTCCCCTGCTGATGATATTCAGATTTTATGTCCAAGCAAAAAAGGGGCTCTTGGTTCATTAGAACTGAATGAAAAACTACAACAGGCCTTTAATCCACCTGACAAAAGCAAGGCAGAAATCAAGTTTGGAAGAAAAATTTTGCGTATTGGCGACAAGGTTATGCAGTTTAAAAACAACTACGATATAACCTATACAAAGGATAATGGAGAAGTAGGTTCAGGTGTATTCAACGGTGATATTGGAAAAATCACCAAAATCGACAAAAAAAGCCAAACCGTTACAATTTCCTTTGATGACAAGACAGCCGTTTATGACTATGACTCTGCACAGGATATTGAACTAAGCTATGCTGCTACCATCCACAAAAGTCAGGGTAACGAATTTGAGGCTGTTATTATTCCACTTTTCCAAACCCCACCACAGCTTTGCTACAGAAATCTTCTTTATACAGGTGTTACAAGGGCAAAAAAACTTCTTATAATTGTGGGTGACAGCAAAATTCTTGCCACTATGACAAAAAGTAGCAGAAAAATGGGAAGGTACAGTGGACTAAGGCATTTTCTCCTTAGCGACAACACAATTTAGAGGTGAATATGGAATTAAGAAATCTGCTTAACCACCTTATAACTGTTCGTTGCCCCTATTGCCGAAAAAGAATCCACTACAAAAACCCAAGCTGTGACAAGTGCGCTAAGAAGTTCCCAAAACGACCACTAACAAGATATACAAGAGGTGTGTACTTTTGTGTGTCCTCCCTGCCCTACAAAGAACCTTTTAAGACAGCTTTGTGGAATTTCAAATTTTCCAAAGAGCGTGATTACAGCAACCAAATGGGTATGCTAATAGCAAGGGATATTAAGGCAATTTATGGCGACAGACACTTTGATTTTATTACAGCTGTACCTATCCACAAAAAAGACCTTGCCATAAGGGAATACAATCAGTCCGAATTTTTGGCAAGGGCTATTAGCAAGGAGCTTTCTATCCCCTACACGGAAGCCCTAATAAAAAAGAGATATACCAAACCCCAGAGAAAGCAACAGGCAGTTGACAGAATGAAAAATGTTCAAGGCGCTTACAAGGTAATTAGTAAGGATATTGTTAGAAATAAAGACATACTAATTATTGATGATGTTATCACAACTGGTTGTACTCTGGGCGAGTGTGCAGAAACACTTACAAAAAGTGGTGCAAGGTCAGTACATTGTAGCACACTTTGTAGTGTTGTATAAATAATATAGGATGTGAAAGAAATGATTATTGCAATAGATATTGGCACAAGTAAAACAAGAGTAGCCACAAAGTCTGACGGAATTATTATTGATGAGCCTTCGGTTATTACCTACGATACATACACCGACTCAATTATTGCTGTTGGGGAGCTTGCCTACAAAACCATTGGCAAAACTCCTGCAAGGGTTAAAACTGCATTTCCTGTTGAAGATGGTGCAGTTACAGCCTCAAACCTTGTGGAAAGTATGGTTAGAATATTTATTGGTAGGGTTGGCAAGAAAAAGGTGTCTATGCCAAAGGTGATTACTGCTGTTCCAGGTGGTATTACCGAGGTTGAAAAAAGAGCCATTGTCAATGCCATAAGCAGTTACGGAGTACGGACAGTTTATCTTATTGAGTCTGCAAAGGCTGCTGCCCTTGGTGCAGGTCTTGACATTCTTGAGGGCAAGGGACAGCTTGTTGCCGACCTTGGTGGTGGCACAGCAGATATTGCCGTAATTTCCCTTGGTGGAGTCAGCGCCGGTATTTCCATTAAGAAAGCCGGTAAGGAAATGGACAACAACATCATAAAATATATGAAAAACAAGTACCATCTTTCAATCGGTCAACAGACAGCAGAGCTTTGTAAAAAGACTATTGGCGCAGTTAAGATGATTGGTAGTGATGATACATTTGTTATGAAGGGTAGAGAAATTACAAAGGGGCTACCAAAAGCTGTTGAGGTTACAAAAAGCGAACTCCTGCCTATTTATCAGAAAACTATGCTTGAAATTATCCGTGGAATTGTTGATGTGTTGGAAAACACACCACCTGAGCTTAACGGTGACATTCTTCAAAACGGAATTTTGCTTACAGGTGGTCTTGCTCAAATTGAGGGTGCAAAGGAGCTTATTTCCGACTATATTCGCAATCTAAAAATCACTATTGCTGATGACCCAGAGCACTGTGTTATTAAGGGTATTTTGGCATCATCGGAATATATTAAAAAGGTTGATAAGAAAACAGGTCACGAGATTAACCCACTACTTGCTGCCTACTAACAAAAACATTACAAAAGACTATGAGAAACTTAACCTCATAGTCTTTTTTCTTATACAGAATTTAAATTATTTTGAGCAGGATTGTCAATCAGCTCACCTTTATAACTAAACCTCGAACCGTGGCAAGGGCAATCCCAGCTTTTTTCATCACCATTCCATTGTAGCTGACAACCCATATGGGTACACATTATGCTAACCATATGCACCTGCCCATTTTCGTCACGATAAGCACCCACCTTTTCTCCATTGTAGCTAACAACCTTTGCCTGACCTTTCTCTATCTCATCAAGCTCATCCTTTGGTGGGGAGAAAAACTCCTTTGCAATCTCCTTTATGGCCTTACCACCCATTTTGCAAAGGTTATCTGCTGATGAAGATTTGAATCGAAGTGGTGTAAACAGCTTTTCGTAGGGATTTTCCCTCCCTGTTATAAGGTCGGTTATAAGGTTTGCTGACACCATTGAAAGGGTCATCCCCCATTTTCCAAAGCCTGTGGCTGTGTACCAAGCATTTTCCGTAACACAATATTTACCAATATAGGGAAGTCCGTCTATTGATTTTGTGTCCTGTGCAGACCAATGGGCAATCTCTCTGCTGTTTGGAAGAATTTGCATCACCTTATTTCTAAGTCTTTTGTATTTATCTCCATTGGGATTATCCCCTGTGTTATGTCCCTCACCAACAATTATGGTGTAATTCTTGTAATTTCTAAAGGAAAGTCCCTCCCTATCCTCTGTAAAGTACATTCCGTCAAGGGTAACACCACCCTCAACAGCCAAGGCATAGGACCTTGACTGATATAGCCTTGGGAAGAAAAGTCCCTTTTTATTCACAATGGGATAGTGAGTTGCTATTACAATGTGATTAGCCTGAACCACCCCACTCTCTGTTTCCACAAGGTTTGACTTTATTTCTCTAACAGGTGAGTTTTCATAGATTTTAATCTCCTCAGTAATTTTTGATAGAAATTTTAGTGGATTAAACTGTGCCTGATTGCGAAACACAAGGGCAGTTTTCACCTTAAAGGGTAGGTGTGTTAAGTCTGTTGTGTAGCAATTTATGCCGATTTTCTTGGCACTTTCGTATTCCTTAATAATATTGTTATCTTCTTCCAGAGAATAAAGATAAGAGGGTACTCTCAGAAAATCGCAGTTAATATTTTTCTCCTTAATTATCCTTTCAAAGTCATCTATTGCATCACTGTTAGCTTTAGCATAAAGCCTGGCCTTTGTTTCTCCAAGGGTTTCAATAAGTTTTGTATATTTTTCTCCCTGTTGAATAGTTAGCTTTGCAGTTGTGTTGCCAGTCTGCCCAGAGGCAACACTTCTTGCTTCCAAAACTACCACATCAAAGCCATTTTCTTGGAGTTTATATGCTGTCAGCACACCTGCCATTCCACCACCTACAACACAAACATCTGCCTTAATTTTTTTGTTAAGAGGTTTTCTCCTGGGTATTTCGGTTTCCATATTCCAAATTGACTTACTGTTCATATTATCACCGTATTTATTTTTCCAAATAAATATCCAGATATGCAAAACAGACCACACCAAATGAGGCATAGTCTGTTTTGAGTATTTATGAAAAAAATATAAGAGTTTTTACAGTTTATAAAGATTTGCAGAGAGGTATCTTTCGCCACCGTCAGGGAATATTACAACAATGTTCTTACCCTTGTTTTCTTCTCTTTTTGCAACCTGTTTTGCAGCCCATAGAGCTGCACCAGAGGAAATACCAATCAAAAATCCCTCTTGAGATGCTGCATTCCTTGCTGTTAAAAATGCCTGTTCATTTGGCACAGCAACAATCTCATCATAAATTTCTCTATCAAGAGTATCAGGCACAAAGTTTGCACCAATACCCTGGATTTTGTGTGGGCCTGCTGTTCCCTTTGAAAGAAGTGGTGAGCTTTCAGGCTCAACTGCAATAACCTTTACATTAGGATTTTTCTCTTTGAGAAATTTACCAACACCTGATACAGTACCACCGGTACCAACACCGGCAATAAAGATGTCAACCTTGCCCTCTGTATCTTCCCAAATTTCTGGGCCTGTTGTATTGTAGTGGGTCTGTGGATTAACAGGATTAACAAACTGACCTGCAATAATACTGCCCTCAATTTCTCTATGAAGCTCCTCTGCCTTATCAGTAGCACCCTTCATACCCTTGCTACCCTCTGTAAGAACAAGCTCTGCACCATATGCCTTAATAAGCATTTTTCTTTCCTCAGACATTGTTTCAGGCATTACAATAATGGTTCTGTAGCCCTTTGCTGTTGCTACCGATGCAATACCAATACCTGTGTTACCACTTGTTGGTTCAATAATAACAGAGCCTTCCTTTAGTCTGCCTGACTTTTCTGCTTCCTCAATAATAGACTTTGCAATTCTGTCCTTAACACTACCGGCTGGGTTAAAAGCCTCTAACTTTGCAAGAATTGTTGCCTGTATATTTTCTTCCTTTTCAATATGTGTAAGCTCCAAAAGTGGAGTATTGCCAACTAACTCTGTTACTGATTTAATAATAGCCATTTCATTCTCTCCTTATCACTTTACTGCACTAAAGCCTTTTTCAAGGTCAGCAATAATATCATCAATATGCTCTGTACCGATTGAAAGTCTGATTGTGTTTCTCTTAATACCAACTGATGCAAGTTCCTCATCATTTAGCTGTGCATGAGTTGTTGATGCTGGGTGAATAACAAGGGACTTAACATCTGCAACATTTGCAAGAAGTGAAAATAGCTGTAAATTGTCAATAAAGTCCTTTGCGTCCTGCTCGCTACCCTTAATTTCAAAGGTGAATATTGAGCCACCACCATTTGGGAAATACTTATTGTAAAGTTCCTTCTGCACCTCATCATCAGAAACAGATGGGTGATTCACCTTTTCAACAAGTGGGTGGTTGTTAAGGTACTGAACAACCTTTAGTGCATTTTCAACATGGCGTTCAACTCTTAATGAGAGAGTTTCAAGGCCCTGTAGGAAAATAAATGCGTGAATTGGAGAAAGGGTTGCACCTGTATCTCTAAGAAGAATTGCTCTTATTTTTGTAACGAATGCAGCCTTTCCAACTGCTTTTGTAAAGCTAACTCCGTGGTAGCTTGGGTTTGGTTCAACAAGTGATGGGAACTTGCCTGATGCCTCCCAATCAAAGTTGCCACTATCAACAATAACACCACCGATTGTTGTACCGTGTCCACCAATGAACTTTGTTGCAGAATGGACAACAATATCTGCGCCATATTCAATAGGTCTTACAAGATAAGGTGTTGCAAATGTATTGTCAATTACAAGTGGAATACTGTTTTCGTGGGCAATTTTTGCAATAGCCTCAATGTCAACAACATCGGAATTTGGATTACCCAAGGTTTCAATGAAAATTGCCTTTGTGTTATCCTTGATTGCATTTCTGATTTCGTCATAATCAAAGGGGTCAACGAAAGTTGTGTTAATTCCATAGGCTGGAAGTGTGTGCTGTAAAAGGTTAAATGTACCACCGTAAATGTTCTTTGCTGCAACAATGTGGTCACCAGCCTGTGCAAGATTTTGGAATGTGTATGAAATTGCAGCTGCACCTGATGCCACAGCCAAAGCTGCCACGCCACCCTCAAGGGCTGCTATTCTCTTTTCAAAAACATCCTCTGTTGGGTTTGTAAGTCTGCCGTAAATGTTACCTGCATCTGTAAGATTAAATCTTGCTGCTGCGTGGTCGCTGTTCTTAAATACATAAGATGATGACTGATAAATTGGCACTGCCCTTGCATCTGTTACTGGGTCTGGTGTTTCCTGTCCTACGTGTAGCTGAAGTGTTTCAAATTTATAATTACTCATTGTTTTTCTCCTTTAATATAAAATGTGTTTTGTGTATCTTTTTATTCTTATATTTTATCTTTAAAAGCAACAGCAACAACACATTCGTGTACTAAGAAGCTTTGTTTTGTGGTTTAAAATCTGATTCATAAACATTCCTCTTTTCTAAGGGTTTTACTATTTCCTGTATTTCCTATGGATTTAGTATGATATGAATATAACACATAAATATCTGTTTGTCAACACCTTTTTTGAAAAATTTTAAACTTCTTTTTTCAACAAAAAATGAGTCCTGTTTAACAAGACTCATAATTATGGATATTATTAAATTATAAATATTAAATCATATGCAATAGAAGTCGCTATTATCATCACCCATTTTTGAAAGGTCATCAATGGAATACTTGTCAACATAATCTGTTACAACCTTATACAGCCCCTGCCAAAAAGGTAGGGTTTTACAGCTTTCAGCTCTTTCGCAATCCACCTTATCTTTTTCAAGGCAAGGTATTGGTGCAAGTGGACCCTCAACATACCTTAGTACATCCCCTACTGAAATTTCCTTTGGACTTCTTGACAGTTTGTAGCCACCTGCGTGACCACGCAGACTGTTGAGAAAGCCACCCTTATTCAGCATACCAACAATTGTTTCCATATATTTGATTGAAATTTGCTGTCTTTCTGAAATTTCTTTAATAGAAATATATCTATCCTTGCCATATACTGCAAGGTCAATAAGTATTCTAAGCGCATATCTGCCTTTGGTTGATATTTTCATAGTATAAACCTCTTTTCCTACAAGAATAATAGGATTTAATGTTTATATTATACATATAACTTTTAAAAAAATCAATACCATATCAGATAATATTTATCATCTTCAAAATTTCCTTCTTGCTCTTTGCCCCAACTGTTGACTGGATAATCTCCTTATCCTTAATAAGCACCAAGGTAGGAATACTCTGAATACCAAAGGCATCAGCAAGTTCAGGCTCCTTGTCAACATCAACCTTACATACCTTAACATCTGGGTTTTCCTCTGCAATTTCCTCAATTACAGGTGCAACCATTCTGCAAGGTCCACACCAGGTTGCCCAAAAGTCAATAAGAACCTTTTTCTCTGTATTCATAACTTCCTTGTTATATGTGTCCTTAGTTAAATTTATAATTGACATAATTACTTCTCCTTATAATACAACATACAATGACAGTAGCCCTCAAACTCAGGGTCATCAATCTGTTCCCTAAATTCCTTACAAATGCACTTGTTTTCCTCTGTCATTTCTCGTCTGCAAGGGCAGTAGCCACCCCTTGCCTTTAGACCATTTTTAATTGTTTCAACAACTTCTTTATTTTCGTTAAACCTTATCTTCATAATTAACCTCCCTTAGTTATCTTTTTTACGCTGAATATGGTAGCTAATTCTTGTAAGTAGCTTTTGTGGCAAAAATCTCATAAAGAAATTAGCTGACCTCATAGTAAATGTTGGCATTATAATTAGCTTACCCTTAAGTGCCTTATCAATAGCATATTTTGAAGCATATTTCTGGTCAATGCCCTTAATTGCAAAGTTGACACCTGCAACATCGTTAAATTCTGTCTTAACAGGCCCTGGGCAAAAAGCACTAATCTTCACATTAGACTTCTTCCGTCTTAGCTCCTCATATATAGCTTGAGTGAGCCTTACTACATAATTCTTTGAGGCATAATATGACGCCATAAGTGGCCCTGCAAGGAATCCTGCTGATGATGCCACATTAAGAATAATACCACTATCTCTCTTAACAAAATCCCTTAAAAACAGCTTTGTAAGAATATGAACAGCTGTAATATTTGTGTTAATAAGGCTAAGCTCTCTATCAAGGTCAAGAGAAGTAAACTCACCGTACAAACCAAAACCGGCATTATTTATAAGCATATCCACACTGCCACTAAACCTGTTATACAGGCTTTTGGCATTTTCCGTAACGGAAATATCCATGGCAACAGTCTGGACCTGGATATTCTTTGGTAACTCATCTTTAAGGTTTTTTAACCTGTCGCCACGCCTTGCAACAAGGATTAAATCCCAGCCTAAGCTACCTAAATATAGAGCCATTTCTCTGCCCATACCTGAACTTGCCCCTGTTATCAATGCCTGCATATTATCACCTTTATTCTTTTTAAGAATTTTGCCCAGAATTCTCTTTCTTTATACCTGTCACACAAATTATAACATTACCATTCTATTTTTACAATAGAAAGTAATCAAATAGGCGCAATAATTGGTATGAAATTTCGACTTATTCCATAGATAAACCATATAGCTAATATTCCGTAAAGGAATTTTACATTGCAAATAATAAGCTTGAACTTAACACCAAACAAACCTAATATGTACCAAATATAGAAAATTATACCTATAACCAAAGAGGTAACTATCATTGCGTTTTGCCTTATTGACAGGAGAATATCCCCATTCATAAGGGCAATAACCGACCTTGTCATACCACAACCAGGGCAATACACACCGAAAAACCTATATGTTATACAGGTAGAATAAGAATTGTGCTCCTGAAAAAATCCCGCACCAACATACATAACTGCAAATAACAACAACGGAGAAAGTATTATTAAAATTTTCAATACCTGTTTAATCACTGATGTTTTCATATAAATTCCTGTTTATAAAACAAAAGACGGACAAAGTCCGTCTTTATATTACGAGATTTAGTAAATATAGCTATTAAAATTGCTTGGAGTATCCAAAGCACCAAATACTAAAGCTAAAACAACATAGACAGCCCAAAGTGCAAGTGCGATAACTGATAGAACTATACCTGCTGTTGCCATACCATTGTTTTCCTTCTGTTTTGAACGAGAAACAATACCAAGAACCAAACCAACAATTGAGCAAATAGAGCCACAACAGAAGAATGAAACAATACCAAGAACAAGAGATGCAATAGCAAGACCTCTGCCACTTTCCTCAACAGGCTCTGTTGTTGACACATACTGATTTGGATTATATTGATTATTTGGCATACCGTTGTTGTAGTTGTTGTACTGACCATACTGTGGTTGACTGTACTGATTATTGTACTGATTACCACTATTCACTTCACTCTGTTGATTATTAGAATAAGCCTGTGGCTCAACAGGTGGTTTATCATCAACTGGTTGATTGTTATAAATGTTTTGATTTTCAAAGTTATCCATAATATCCTCCTCCAAGGTTATTTACCTACATATTACAACAAAAATTTCACTTTGTCAATCAAAACTCCTCACCATAGTACTATAGTGAGGAGTTTCAACAAATAAAGTTTTTAATTCAGTTTAGAAAATTTGTGTTGGAAGCTTCTCCTTTTTCTTATAAGGAAATTCCTTATCAAATTCTTCAGCCTTCACCTCATCAACAAAGTAACCCTTCGGTGTGGCATAAACTCCTGTGATTTTGTCAAGATAACCCTTTTTAAGCTCTTTACACAAAAAGAAGGAATCGTCCTCTCCCTCTGGAAGTCCATGGTATCTGATGCCAAAGCTACTTGCAAAGGTACAACCACTTTTTCCGTAAAAATCAATGTTACCCTCAAAGCAAACTGCACCAAAACCAAGGTCTTTTGCCTTTTCAAGAGAATAGTCCAAAAGAATTTTTCCGTATCCTTGCCTTTTAAACTCTGGAGCAATACATATTGGCCCCATTGTTAATATTGGAATATTCTTGCCCTCATCAGACATTATGCTTGCCCTTACAAAAATATTCTGGCCAATTACTTGACCGTCCTTTTCCATAACAAAGTCAAGCTCCGGCACAAAATGCTTGTCATTTCTTAAACAATGCAAAACATAGTGTTCAAGACAACCTGGACGGTAAACATTCCAAAAGGATTCTCTCACAAGATTTTCTACCTTGCGATGTTCATTTTTATTCTCTAAACGAATTATATAGTCATTTTTACTCATTATTTTTCCTCCTGATAATTGTTGACTACAATATAGGGAGGTTGGTGTCAGATTGTATTACACTAACCTCCCAGTTAGCATACAATCTCCAAGGTGTTGTTTTTCTTCAAACAGCAATCTCCTAAAAATAAATTTATAATCAAGCCAAAGGCCGATTAACTAATTAAATAAACTTAACTCAATATTTAGCTTCTTTTAAGCAAGCAGACATTTTCTACATGGCTTGTGCGTGGGAAAAGGTCAAAGGGAGTTATTTCTATTGGGGTATAGCCATTTTCATTAAAATACTTTATATCCCTTGCAAGAGTTCCTGGGTCGCAAGAAACATAGACAACTCGCTTTGGTGACATAGCCCTTATGCTATCAATAAGGTCATTTGTCAGGCCCTTTCTTGGTGGGTCAACAATGATTACATCAGGCTTTGTGTTGTCCTTTTTCAGCTTTTCTCCACATTTTGTAGCGTCACCACAAATGAACTCTGCATTTTCTATACCGTTTATTTTTGCATTGAGCCTTGCATCCTTAACTGCCTGTGGTACAATTTCCACACCAATCAGTTTCTTGCAATCCTTTGCCATAGTCAGACCAATAGTGCCTGTACCACAATACAAATCAATGAGGGTTTCCTCCCCTGTCAGTCCTGCGTACTCCTTTGCCTTATTATAAAGCTTTTCAGCCTGATTATGGTTCACTTGATAAAAACTGTTTGGAGAGATTCTGAAGTCAAGACCACATAGCTTATCAACGATGCACCTTTCCCCATACAAGGTTTTGTTTTCTGTACCAATAATTACATTTGTTTTTTCTTTATTAGAATTAAGAATAACACTTTTAAGCTCTGGTATATTTTCTTTTAAAGAATCAACAAGCATATCCTGTTGCTTTAGGGTGTCACCATTTACAACAAGGCACACCATAATCTGGCCTGTACTTTCTCCGTAACGAATATACAGGTGGCGAACTGTACCCTTGTGAGTTACCTCATCATAGATTTTCTGATTAGTTTTTTCAAGGAACTCCCTTACCACAGTCATAATCTTGTCAAAAATTTTTGGCTGTAGCAGACAAGATTTTGTATCTACAACTCTATGGCTATGGTATCCATAAAAGCCCATTTCCACCTTGCCATCCTTATTCCTTGCAAGAGGGAACTGTGCCTTATTCCTGTAATTGTCCCTTTTGTCACTACCTACTATGGGATTGATTTTAACATCAAGTCCTGCAATTCTGCTAATTGCATCCTTTACCTTTTGATGTTTAATTTCAAGCTCTGCCTCATATGTAATGTGACGGTAGCAACAGCCACCACATTTTGTAAACACAGGGCAATCAACAGCGCAACGGTTTTCTGACGGTGTAATAATCTCCATAATTTTGCCAAAGCAGTATTTTTTAAGCACCTTTACTATTAGGACATCAAGAAAGTCCCCAACTGCAGAATTTGGCACAAAGATTGCCACACCCTCATATTTGCCAACACCGTAGCCCTCGCTGGTCATTCCTGTAATTTCAAGTTTTATTCTGTCGTTCTTTTTAATAGTCATAGTTTTCATATTTCTATTTTAACATTTATAGAGTATAACTGCAACAATTATTTTTAAAGAAATTTCCTCTTAATAATTGCAATTTGTTACATTAGAATATATAATGAATATGTATGCAGACTTAAATAGTCTGTCAATAATAAATATAGACATTGAAAATACAGAAATAATAAAGAAGGTTTAGTTATGGCTAAGAACAATTTTGATAAAAAGCATATTTTAGATAATAAGAAGAAAATTCACTTTATGGGTATTGGTGGCAGTGGTATGTGCCCACTGGCAGAAATTCTCCTTGGCAGAGGATATGAAATTTCAGGCTCTGACATTAGCGAATCTGACACTCTCGAAAGAATCAGAGAATATGGAATTAAGGTATATATGGGTCAAAATGCTGAAAACATTATTGACGCAAAGCCTGACATTCTCTGTTACACAGCTGCAATCAAGGAGGACAACCCTGAGCTTATGAAGGCAAGGGAGCTTGGTATTCCAACATTAGAGCGTTCAGAAATGCTGGGTGTTGTTACAAGCAAGTATAGCAAAAGCATTGCAATCAGTGGTACTCACGGAAAAACCTCCACAACAGGTATGCTGACACAAATTCTTGTTGGTGCAGGCAAGGAGCCTTCTGCCGTTATAGGTGGCAAACTTCCTTATATCGGTGGCAACTCAACTGTTGGTAAAAGTGACATTATGGTATGCGAAGCCTGTGAATATGTTGACTCCTTCCTTGAGCTTAATCCATTTATTTCAGTTATCCTAAATGTAGATGCCGACCATTTAGACTATTTTAAAAATCTTGATAATATCAAAAAGTCCTTTAACAAGTTTGCACATCAGACAAAGCACCTTGTTGTGTATAATGGTGACAACGCAAACGCAGAGGATTGCCTTGAGGATATTAGTATTAAGAAAATCTCCTTTGGTCTTTCTATGGAAAATGACTACTACGCAATGAATATGAAAAAGGATGGCATTACTCAAAGCTACGACCTTATGTATCAGGGAGAAAGGCTGGCAACTATCAAGCTTTCAGTTCCTGGTATTCACAATATTTACAACTCACTTGCAGCCATTACTGTAGCTGATTATTTAGGTGTTCCTATTGACAAAATTGCAGAAAATATTGAGAAGTTCACAGGTGTTCACAGAAGATTTGAACTTCTCGGCACACCAAAGGGCATTACTGTTGTAGATGATTTTGCACATCATCCAACAGAGCTAACTTCAACCCTTAACACAGCCATGGAGCTTGGCTACAATCATGTTTGGGCAGTATTCCAGCCACACACCTTTAGCCGTACTGCGATGCTTATGGATGACTTTGCAAAGGCTCTGAAAATCCCTGACACAGCCATAATTTCAGAAATTCTCCCTGTTAGAGAAACTAACACCTACAATGTATATAGCCGTGACCTTGGTGCAAAGGTGCCAAACTCTGTTTGCCTTGACACCTTTGACGAAATAACCGACTACATTGTTAAAAACGCAAAAGAAGGCGACCTTGTTTTAACAATGGGTGGTGGTAATGTGTATATGTGTGCAAACCAGATTGTAAAGGCGCTTGAAGAAAAATAAAATATAATAAATAGAATTTTAGGGTGTATCACGCTTTGGTGGTACACCCTTTTCATTATGTCATAAAATATAAATAGAGGTTACTAACCTAAATTAAGGAACCACTGAATAAATTACGCATAAATGTTGTTTGCACAAACGATTTAATCAGTGTTTCCTAAAAGAAAGGACAATTATTTTGATTGACAAAATTTTCAGAAGCTATGGCATAAGTCCTATCCCAAAGGATGCTACTGAAGCTATGGCTTATGTACCATATCAAAGCAACAATCCAAAATTTTATTCAGTCCCCCACGGATTTGAATGTGGAACAATGTTCCCAAGCCTTAACAAGCCATTTTATGGCTCAAAGTGTATGGAGGATGACAATGACTGAAAGAGATATTTTACTAAAAAAGCTATCCTCTGTTGCCTTTGCAATGTTTGAAATCAGACTTTTCTTAGACACTCACCCTGATTCCACCGAAGCAAAGGGAAGGCTTGACTCTATGGAGGAAACCTATATGCAACTAAGAACACAATTTGAAGAAATGTATGGCCCTCTTATGAGCAGGGATGCTGAAACCCCTGTTCAGTGGATAAAAGGACCTTGGCCTTGGGAGGTAAGCTAATGTTTGTATATGAGAAAAGATTGGAATATCCGGTACGCATAAAGCAAACCAACCCAAAATTAGCTAAAATCATTATCACGCAATATGGTGGACCATATTCCCAAAGTTATACTACAATTTCTGCCTTACTACCACCTGTTGGTGACTTTTTAATTTCAATCATTTTATCTGTTTTTTCCTTTAATCCCTCTACATGGGAGATTATGCCAATGAGCTTGTTATCCTCTGCAAGTAGCTTTAGAGTTCTAAATGCAAGTTGCAAAGTATTTTCATCAAGAGTGCCAAAGCCCTCGTCAATAAACATAGCATCCAACTTTATGCCACCTGATGAGGACTGCACCTCGTCAGAAAGTCCCAAGGCAAGGGACATTGATGCAAGGAAGGATTCACCACCTGAAAGGGACTTTACATCACGAACAGAGCCGTTGTAATAATCCTTAACATCAAGGTCAAGTCCCGACTGACTTCTGATGTTATCAGCATTTTCCCTACGGACAAGCTCATACTGGTCATTTGACATCACCCTTAGCCTTTGATTGGCTCTAAAAATTATTCTGTCAAAGTATGCAGTTTGAACATAGGTTTCAAGTCCGATTCTCTCCTTGCCCTTAATTGTGCCGTTGGCAGTGTCGGAAAGAGCCTTAATCATTTTGTATTGCTTTTCTGACTGTTCAAGGTCACTGTAATTCTTTTTTATAACTAAATAGGCTTGATTATTCTTTCCAAGCCTTGCAGTTATTTCCGTAATTTCACAAGTAAGACCTTCCTTGCTCTTTAACAAGCTGTCCCTCTCATTTATAAGGCTATTCACATCCAAAATTTCGGCATTTTCAAGGGACTTTTCAAGAGCCTTTTCAGAGCCTTGCAATACACTTAACTGTTCCTTACTTACACTTAGTGCATCCTCTGCCCTTTTAATATTGTCAGCAAGAGCATTTCTACTGTTTGTCCATCCAAGTATTACCTGTTCTGCCTGTTTTTTACTGCCATAGCTAAGTTCTTCAACAAGCTGTTTTTCCTGTTCAGTAAAGGACACTATTTCAGCCTTAAGTCCTGCTTGAGCATTTTGATTTTCAGTTAGCTTTTCAGTTAATTCTGACAGACGATTTTCAAGGACAGGAATTTGATTTTCAAGTTCAGCTTTTCTTTCCCTATTCTTTATGGCAACTTGTATTTTCTTATCAAGGACAGAAATTCCATTTTCTGCCTTTTCAAGTTCACCCTTTGCCAAAGGCAATATATTGTCAAATTCACATTGTCCAAGTATTACCTCTGCTGTTTTAACTATATTTTCTCTTAGAGAAATAATTTCACCCTTTGAAGATGCCAATTCCTCTGACTTTCTTTCTGCATTTGTCTTTGCCTGTTCCGAGTTATTTTTAAGAACCTCAAGATATTCCTTTGTAGGAGCATTAGGCGACTTTTTTGCAGGGTTTGGGTGACTACAAGAACCACACACAGGGCAAGGTTTGTTTTCAAAAAGTTCCTCTGCAAGAATACCTGCCTGTTCTGCAAGAAAGGCAATATGTTTTTCCATATATTCTCTATTAAGGCTGTTGTAAGTATCTATAAGTTTTTTACATTCAGCATATTTTAAACGATACGCTCTTACCCTCTCATCAAAGTCTGTTGTGGTAATTATCAGGGCATCAACATCAGCTTTTCTGCTGATAAGCTTGTCCTTTTCAGAATTGAGTAGGGCAACCTCCTCACCTGCATTTTTAAGGGTAAGAAGGTTAGCTTTGTAGGATTTTATATCAGCCCCCACAGTTTCAATATTCTTTTTAAGAACAATAATATCTTTTTCTATTGACTTAGTCTGTTCCGTTTTTGTTCTTAGTGTGTTCTGCACCCTGTCAAGGACTTCAAACTTTGGAAGTCTGCCTGTCAGCACGGCAATATTGTCATCAAGGTTTTTAATTTCAGACTTGTGGCTGTTTTCCTTTTCAAGATTATTTTCAAGGTCAGAAATTTCAAGCTTCTTTTTCTCTATACTTTCCTTGGTAAAATTCAATCTGTTCCTGTTTTCTTCCTGTTCCTTGCCAAGTTTAATTTTCCCTACAAGAATATTCAGTTTTTCTTCAACTATCTTTAGTTCCTTATCTCTTTTCTTATTTTCCTCTGTATCACTTTCTATCAGAGTTTCTATGAGATTTAGCACATCACTAACAGGAAGTTCATCATTTTTTGCCCTTTCAACATCAATAAAACTGGGGTCATCTTCCCTACTCTCTATAAATGCAGTGGCTGACCTTATGTTTCTGTTTAGGTCCTCATTCATAGACTTTGCCTTTGAGCTTTCAGCTTTAAGCCTATCCTGTAGTCTTTCATAAAAAGAGGTGTTAAAAATCTCTCTAAAAATTCTTTGCCTTTCCTCTGTACTTGCAGTAATGAGCTTTTTAAATTCCCCTTGAGCAATCATTGCAATTTGAGAGAACTGGTTTCTGTCAACACCAAGAATTTCCTCAACTGCCTCATTTACAGACTTAACCTTGTTTACAACTCTACCGTCAGGATAAATAAGCTCTGCTGATGCTAAATTTTTTGTCAACCCTGTTCCACGCTTAGCAGGACGCATATATTCTGGGCTTCTTTTGATTTTATACACCTTGTTTTGATACAGAAACTCAAGGTTTACATAGGTTTCTGTTTGTGGTTCTGCATATTTTGAACGGAGCATATCCGACTTTCTTGTGTCACCACTTGGCGCACCAAAGAGAGCAAACATTATGGCATCAAAAATAGTGGTTTTTCCTGCACCAATAGCTCCGGAAATAAGGTAAAGACCCTTTTCTCCCAGCAGGTTAAAGTCAAGAACCTCTCTACCTGCATATGAGCCAAAGGCTGACATTTCAAGTACAAGTGGTCGCATTATTCACCCTCCTTTAGTTCCTCAATAAGCTTTGCAACAAGGTCTGTCTGCTCCTGTGTTAGTGGTGCTCCATTCTGCTTTTCAAAAAGCTCAGCAAACAAAGTTAGCTCACTTTTTCTCTCAATATCTTCTGCACTCCCAACAAAGTCCTGACTTTGAGTTCTCCTGTTGTCATAGGATAGCTTCATTACATTTTTATATACCTTCCTAAGTCTTGCAATTACATCTGGAATATCATCATCAGTTAAGGTAATGTGGAAGTAGTCCTCTGTGTTATATTTAGAATAAAAATCCTCACTCATAACCTCATCAAAGCTACCCTTAATCTCCACCATATCTCTCTTAGGAACAAGGGGGATTTCATCAATCTTAACATTTCCCTTTTCTAACATTTCAACTACTGTAACTGACTTCTTGTGTTTGCACTCGGAAAAAGAATATTTAAGTGGTGTGCCACTATAACGAACAGCTTCTCTACCAATATTCTGTGGACCGTGGATATGCCCAAGGGCAACATAATCAAACTTATCAAAAACTGTATAGGCAACCTGTTCAGTACCACCAACAGTCAAAATATCCTCCGACTCGCAAATTTCTGCACCAGCTACAAACTGATGTGTTACAAGGATATTTCTCTTTTCCGTATCCACATTCATATTGTCAACTGCTACCTTTATAGCATCGTTATAATTCTTAATTTCCTCATCTGGAAAATATCTTCTAACATTACCAGGCTTTAGGAATGGGAGCATAAAAATATTCACACTTCCATATTCATCCTCAAAGGTAAGTGGAGTAATCTCACCGTTATAGACAGGCGACATATGAATACCACTCTTACCCATAATGCTACTGCCAAAGGCAATTCTTTCTGCACTATCGTGGTTTCCACTAATTACAAAGGTTTGCTTTCCTCTTTCAGATAACTTTGAAAGAAAGTCGTCAAATACCTCAACAGCCTCTGCTGAGGGCACAGACTTGTCATAAATATCCCCTGCAATTACTACTGCATCTGGATTTTCATTATCAACTATACTAATGATTTTTGCAAGAATATATTTTTGGTCCTCAATTAAGGAAAATTCCTTTAGTCTTTTGCCAATGTGTAAATCGGCAAGATGTATAATCTTCATTTATTCTCCTTTTTGTTCTGAAAGCTCTCTGCTTATATTTTTAAGTATTTTATCTATCAAAATTTCTGCCTCTGCATTTGGCAAAAGTGAATTTATTTTTCCATCCTTAACTTCAATCCACAAAACTTCTTTTTTCTCTATAGGAATATAAACCTTACAGGAAAGGCTCTGTTTTTTCATAAAATCACCCAATAAAGGATATAATTCTATAGGTGAAAATATGAAAAAAATTGCAGGTGCATATATCCGTGTCAGTACCGATGAACAGACAGAGCTTTCTCCAGACAGCCAGATAAAGAATGTAAGGGAATTTGCTAAAAATAAAGGATATTCTATTCCAAGTGAATATATCTTTAGGGATGACGGAATATCAGGACGCAGTGCATCAAAAAGACCAGAGTTTAGCAGAATGATTGCCCTTGCAAAATCTGTTCCCACTCCATTTTCAGCAATTTTTGTGTGGAAGTTCAGCCGTTTTGCCCGTAACCAGCAGGAGGCAATATTCTACAAAGGTATGCTAAAAAAGTCAGGTGTTCAGGTTATCTCCACCTCTGAACCAATTCTCGACACTCCCTTTGGCTCACTTATTGAAAGGATAATCGAATGGTTTGACGAATACTACTCCATAAACCTGTCAACCGAGGTTAAAAGAGGAATGGAAGAAAAGGTAAGTCGTGGTGGTGCTGTGGCTGTTCCTCCCTTTGGCTATGATATAGTAAAGGGAAAATATGTTATAAATAAGGAAAAATCTCAGTTTGTACAGAAGATTTTTTCCGATTACCTAAGTGGTAAGGATGCATCAACTATTGCAGGTGAGTTAAACAAATTAGGGGTAAAAACCACAAGGGGCAACCCTTTTGAAAAACGCACTGTGGAATACATACTGGAAAACCCTGTATATGCCGGGAAAATCCGTTGGAACAGTCAAGGTAAAACAGGGAGAATTTATAATCAAAAGGGCGTTATAATCACCCAAGGACTTCATACTCCAATTATAACAGAAAATACATTTGATAGGGTTACAAAATTGTTACTGAAAGAGAAAACTCTAAAAAAGCAATACCCCAAAAAGAACAAGGGCAAGGATTATATGCTTAGAGGTCTTGTACATTGTTCAAGCTGTAATTCTGTTCTTTCCCTTGGAGCAAACAACCACCTACAATGTAGTGGTTATGCCCACAGAAAATGCAAAGCCTCTCATTATATTTCTTTAGAAGAACTAAGCAATGTTGTAATTACTGCTCTTGAAAGCATATTTACAAATAGGTGCTACAAAGCACTTAATGATACTTTACCAAGGGAAAGCTCTCTAAACATTACAGCTCTTGTTGAAAAGGAAAATTCTAAACTAAAAAGAATACAATATGCCTATGAGGAAGGTGTATATTCTTTAAAAGAATATAAAGAAAGGAAAAGTAAAATTGAAAAACAGATTAAAAATATCAAGGAATGTAACAAACAGCAAAGTGAAAACACAAAGCCACAGAGTAGAAAAACACCTCTTATTCAACAGCTAAAGTCAGATGAGGTTACAGAAAAGGAAAAGAACAGAATACTAAAAGCCTTTATAGAAAAGATTATTTACGAAAAGGAAAATAGTTCTGTTTCCATATACCTAAAAACCCACCAAGCTATATAATACTTGGTGGGTTTATTCTTGTATAGGTAAGATATTTGTAAGATAACTCCTCTAAAAATTCTGCCTGTGTTTCTTTCATATAGTCCTTTTCATAAAAAAATGGGAAGAAAGCGTCCCCCTCAATAACTGCATCAATTTCAGTAACAAACATTTTCTTTACAAAAGGAATACCCTCTTTATAGAGCCTTGTTCCTCCAGAGATATACACATCCTTTTGAGGGAATTTTTCTCTACACAAACTAAGTCCCTCCCTAAGAGATTTTACAGTAAAGCAATTTTCCTCTTGAAAATTCTCTGTAGTTGACACCACAACAGTTGTTCTGTCAGGCAACGGTCTGCCAATTTCCTCATAGGTTTTTCTCCCCATAATAACAACATTTCCTGTGGTAAGGGCTTTAAATCGCTTTTTCTCATTCTTCAAATTCCAAGGAATAACACCTCTGTTGCCAATAACTCTGTTTTTGGTATAGGCAACTATAAGGGCAATCATTTCAGCTCCTTAAGTAGCTGTGCTACTGTCTTATTCAGTATAGGATGCCTTACAAATGGAGCAATTTCTACAAGGGGTTCAAGAACAAATGCTCTGTTCTGCATATCGCTATGTGGAACTTGGAGGACTTCGCTATCAATTACCTCATTGTCATAAAAAATAATGTCAAGGTCAAGGGTTCGTGGTCCCCAACGAACTTCCCTTTTTCGGTTTGCCTGTTCTTCAATTTTATTCAGGAGCTTAAGCAGGTTAAGTGGACTAAGAATAGTTTTAAGGCAGAGTACTCCGTTTAAAAAGTCCTCCTGCTCCACTCCACCATAGGGTGGTGTAACAATGAGCTTTGACACCCTTTCAACTCTACAACCTTTTGCGTTATCAAGGGAGTTTATTGCATTTTCAATATATTTTTCCTTGTCACCCATATTAGAACCAAGGGCAATATATGCAGTATGCCAATGTCTTTCCAGCACAACTGAGGCAGTATCAAGAGGAAGTCCAATAGGAGCCCAAGGTTTTTTTACCTCAATTTTCACACCAGTAAGAAGATTATACTTTGTCAGCAAATTTTCTGCCAACTTACTTGCCAAGGTTTCAATAAGCTTATAGGTGGTACTTCCAACAAATTCGGTTATTTCCTTGCAAATACTTCCATAATCTACTGACAAGGACAAATCATCATTTTCTGTTGCAGATGAAAAGTCGGTATAAAGCTCAGCTGAAATAAGGAATTTTTGTCCAAGGCTGTTTTCTTCAGGGAAAACTCCGTGGTTGCCAAAGGTCTGCAAGTCCTTAATTTTTATTGTATCTTTCACTTGGATTACCTACACATTCTTTATAGCTTCTGCCATTTTTATGGCTCTTACATTCTCTTTAATATCGTGTACTCTCACAAAGCTACAGCCACTTAGCACAGCCATAACAGTTGTAACCAATGTACCCTCCACTCTTTCTTCTACAGGTAGGTCAAGGGCGTTGCCGATTACTGACTTTCTGGAACAGCCAAGTAGTACAGGATAGTCTTTTTCACACAGCTTATCAAGGTGCTTTATGCACATAAGATTATGTTCATAGGTTTTGCCAAAGCAAACACCTGGGTCAAGAATAATTTTTTCTCTTTTCACTCCTGCGTTAAGAGCAATTTCTGCACAGCTTAAGGTTTCCTCAATCATATCACTTACAAAGTCGTTGTATATCGGCTTTTCCTTGTTGTGCATAAGGCAACAGAAGGCATTATTTTCTGCAATTACCTTTGCCATATTTTCATCATATTTCAGTCCCCATATGTCATTTACAAGGTCAGCACCTGCTGAAAGGGCAGAACTTGCCACCTTTGATTTATAGGTATCAACTGAAATCGGAATGTCAAATCTTTCTCTAATGGCAGAGATTACAGGCGCAACTCTCTCAATTTCTTCCTCATCAGAAATTTGTGTGTAGCCTGGTCTTGTGGACTCTCCACCCACATCAATAATGGTTGCACCCTCATCAATCATCTGTTGAGTATGGAACAGAGCTTTGTCAAGGCTGTTCCACTTTCCACCATCCGAAAATGAATTTGGTGTTACATTGAGTATTCCCATAACATAGGTTTTATTTTTTGTATCAAAATCATAATTTCTAATTTTCATATTCTATCACACTTCAATTTCTCTATTTTTCTTCTCACTACTCCAGTAGCAATCCTTTTCAGCCCTACAGTTAAAGCAAAGTCTGGATTTTTTGTCTGCAAGGTACAGTAAGCTACCTAAAGTGCTACCATCTTCATCACTTCTATGGCTTAGAATTGCCCTGACTATTTCATCGGTTTCTTCCTTAGAAAAGCCACAATTAGGAAGAATATCCCTTGCAAAATCAGCACTTGCCCTATGATGTGGTGTTCCGTTTTCATACTGCAAAACTCGTCCAATATCGTGGAGGAGTGCTGTTGCATAAACCACATCTTTTTTAATAGGCAAATTATTTTCAAGTACAGTAATATACATTATTCTTGCTGTATCAAGGAAGTGTTCCATATTATGACGGCAGAAAATTCTGTCTTTTTCAAATTCAGAAAGCCTTTCAAGGCAGGACTTGTAGCTTTGGTTATTTATTATCCTGTTTACACGGAGCATCAAGCCTTCACCATTTCCATAAACATTTTTTGCTTCGCATAATCGTCCTTAAAGCATCCTCTTGTGGCATAGGTTACTGTAAGGCTACCAGGCTTTTTGATACCACGCATTGACATACACATATGTTCAGCCTCAATCATAATCATAACACCCTTTGGCAGAAGATACTTCTCCAAAGCATCGGCTAACTGACAAGTTAGCTGTTCTTGAATTTGTGGCCTCTTTGCATATACCTCCACAGCCCTTGCCAGCTTGCTAAGTCCCACAACCTTTCCGTTAGGAATGTATGCAATATGGGCCTTGCCGTAAAATGGAAGAAGGTGATGCTCACAAGTAGAATAAAAGGAAATATCCTTTACAAGTACAATCTCACTATTTTCAGCAGTAAACTGCTTACTAAGGTGTTCCTCAGCTGTTTTGTCAAGTCCACCGTAAATTTCCTCACACATTCTGGCAACCCTGTCTGGAGTTTCAAGGAGTCCCTCTCTCTGGGGATTTTCTCCAATGCCCTCAAGAAAGAGCCTTACTGCCTCTTTGATTTTTTCTGAGTTCATAAAAACCTCCTATGCAGTATTCCGGATACAACACAGGAGGTTTTCTATGTAGCAGCGGAATGCGGCTATGAAATCGCAAGAAAATCTTTTCGTCCCAATAACAACTTCCTGTTTATCAGGCACTTAACGCTTCATAGCCTACTCTGCAATTATATTCTGTTGCTACCATTGTAGCACAATAGTTACTAATTTTCAAGGTTTAAAGAATTTAATAACAAATGACGAACCTATACGAGCTTCTGATGTAGCAGAAATCAACCCACCGTTACTTTCAATAATAGTCTTTGCAAGGGCAAGACCAATACCAACGCTTTCCTCAGAAGAATTCTTTCCTTTGTAAAACCTTTCAAAAATATGTGGCAAGTCCTCTTTATCAATTCCCTCGCCGTTATCCTCAATGGTAATTTTGGTATATAACTTATTTTCCTTTGCAGAAAGAGTGACAATACCACCACATTTAGTATGCTCAATACAGTTCTTAACTATGTTTGTAACAGCTTGAGTCACCCACTTTTTATCACAAAAAAGCTCTGCATCTTCTTTAACAACCACATCTATGCCTTTAACCTCGGCAAGAACAGCTGTATTTTGCACAGCCTCTGTAAGAATCTCCTTCGCTCTTTCCCTCTCACTTTTCAGCATTATTGAATTTGCATCAAACTTTGACAAGGTAAGAATTGACTGAACAAGAAAACTAATATTACCGGTTGACCGTCTTATATCCTTTAGAAAGTCCCTGCGAATTTCCGAGGGCATATTTTCATCCTCAATTATACTGTCAACCATTACAATAATAGATGTAAGTGGTGTTTTTAGCTGATGAGAAATATCTGAAAGGGAATTTTTCAGCTTGATTTTGTCCTGTAGGGAATTTTCCCTTTGTTGACGGAGCATAACGGTTGTTTTATACACCTCATTTTTCAGTAGTGAATTATCATTCTCTGTGTTCTCCTGAAGGTCAAGACTGTAAATTCCACTATTCAGCTTTGAGATGTAGTCAGCAAGTTTTTCTTCTTCTTTTTTTCTCATTCTGTTATAAATCAAAAATATTACAAGGATGGTTAAGAATTCTAAAACGCAGAACACAGGAACAAAGACAAATAAAAACTTACTCTCACTGTCATTCTCAATAGCAGACCATTTTTCTGAAGTAATACCGTAGGAGCTCATCACCTTTTCAGAATTCTTTGTGTCCCCCTTATTATTCAGAATTTCTGCAATTTCAGTATCGGTAATTTTGGGGTAACTTTCCCTTACTGCAGTTATCACTTCCATTACAGCCTTATTGCTGTTTTCACGAATTTTTGAAAGGCAAGTGCTAACAAAAATCCCTGAACTACAGCTTATAACCACAGTAAGGATAATGGCAACAATGAGAAATAATCTTGACTTCTTCATTTTTCCTCCAATCTGTAGCCAATGCCCTTTACAGTTTTAATAAGGTCAGTATCAAGTTTTTTCCGTATTCTTTTTATATACACAGTAAGGGTGTTATCATTGACAAAATTCCCAGCCAAATCCCAAATTTTCTCAAGAATAATCTCCCTTGTAACTGTCTTTCCAAGGTTCTGCACAAGCATTGAGAATATTCTGTATTCAAGGGCAGTTAGCTCCACCTCAACACCTTTTTTAGTGACAATTTTTCCACCTAAGTCAACTTTAATATCACCAACAGTAACAATGTTTGACTTGTTTCTTGAAAATCTCCCAATTCTTGCCATTAACTCACGAGGAGAAAATGGCTTTGTAATATAGTCCTCTGCTCCTAAATCAAAACCTTTTACAATGCTGTCCTCATCATCATAGGCAGTTAGAAAAATAGCAGGAGTACTACTGAAACGGCTAATTTCCTTATACAAATCAAAGCCATTACCGTCAGGAAGTCCAATGTCTATTATCATAAGGTCAAAATCCTTTGCGCTTTCCACAAGTGCCTTTTCACAGGTGTCACAGGAGGATACGGTGTACCCTCCTTGAGTTAAGGTGTAAATTAGTCCCTTTGAAATTGTGTGATTATCTTCAACTAAAAGTATATTCATAACATCACCAACTATATTGTAACACAATTACACCACTTGTAAAAGACTATATATTATCATTACGGATAGTTTCAATAATATTTTGCTTTTTGGTTTTGCTGATTGAGAACATCATAATCACCCACACAAGCAGGAACACAAATATCACAGAAAGTATTACTGAAAGGAATGGGAAAGAAAATACAAGGTTAGAGTTTCCATAACTAAAACCATAGTAAATTAAGAAGTTAAAAAGTATTCCAAGTGGTATTCCAATAAGTAATGACTTCATACCATACATAAAGCTTTCAAGACTAACCATTCTGCGAAATTCTTTGTTTGTCATTCCCACAGAACGGAGCATAGCAAACTCCTTTTGCCTTAGCTTCATATTTGTTGTGATTGTATTGAATATATTTGTTATGCCGATAAGGGAAATTACTATAATAAAGCCATATACAAAAATTGCAATAACAAGGTAAATTGACTTCATCATACGAACCTGTTTATCTGTATTTTCTACATACAGGCTGTTGTCATATTTTGTTATCTCTTCTTCCAGCTTATCAGGGCTATCTGTTTTGAAGTTAGCAAATAAAGTGCCAACTTTTCCTTGCTCCGTCATCCACTCAAGGGGCACAATAAAGCAATTATAATTATACTTAGTCTTAATTTCCTTTGGATACTCCGTAAGGTTACCACCGATTTTGATTTTATAAGCCAAAGCACTTTGTTCTTCAATAACGCCATTATCATATGTGATATCGTAATAGGTTTTCAGCTCTGTGTTTTTCGGAAAATCAAAAGTAAAATTATTATCTTCATCCATATAGTGATAGTAGAATGCAAGATTTTTAGCCTGTTCATAGCTATAGCCACACTGCTCTGCAATAAGTGTAAAATCTTCCTTATCAACCCCAACAATATTCATATCTACAATATTATCACCAGAATCAGAAATTCCACTCTTTATCCAACTATCCTCATAGACAAGGTTCACATATTCATAAGAATTTATATAGCTATCCTCAACCTCATCAAAGGTCTTAAAAAGGTTATATTCTTTAATAGCCTCCTTATATGTTTTTGAGCTTGTATTGTAGCTTATGTTATACTCTGGTATAGAGATTTCTCCATTCATAAGAAAACCAAAGGTATAATCCATAAATGCCGACATTGTAATGAACAAAACTACACTTGCCACAATGGAAATTATTGTGGTACGGTACTTTTTTCTGCTCCGTTTAAGGCTTTTATAGGCTATCTCCCCACCAACACCAAAGAGCCTTGCAATATACTTTGGTGTTTTGTAGTTTTTATTATCACTCTTAATATCCTCGTTACTTCTTATTGCAGAAACAGGTGGAATTTTTGACGCCCTAACAGCTGTAAAAAAGCAGGATAAGAATATTGTTATGGAAGAAAGCACGACTGCTATTACAGGCACCCATAAGCTTGTACCAAAATGAATAACAAAGCCGTTTAAAGCCTCTTTAAGTAGCACATTAAGTAACGCAATAAGTCCGCCTGTTACACTATAGCCAAGACCTATACCAAGAGGAATACCAATAATACCTAAAATCAATCCCTCAAAAAGCACATTTCTTCTAATCTGCTTTGAGGTTGCCCCAACTGATGACAGCATACCATATAGCTTTGTCTTTTCAGTAATTGAAATTGCAAAGCTGTTACGAATAACCAAAATGCTGGAAATCATTGTGATGAAAATTACCACCAAGGCAATTACAAGAATAACCATTGTTGTGTTGTCACTTAAATCAATACCTCTTTTTGAAAGAAGAGAAGTGTTAATTTTGGGACTTTGTTCCTGTTTTAGGTGACCTTCCATTTCTTCAATTTGGCTTTCATCAGGTTCTTCCTCCACAAGACAGCCACGAACTGTTTCAGGTGAAACTCCCATAATATCTCCTACAATTTGGAGGTAATTTTTCATTTCTTCCTCAATAAAATTGACATAAACATAGGAATAATGGCTTTCCTTATCTGTAATTTCTTCACCCTCATAAAGAGTAAATGCGTTGCAAAAATCGCAATAATTTTCTCCCTGTATAATACTACAATGATTATTCTCCATTATACCAACAATTTTGTAGCTATAGCTTTTCTTGTTTTTAAAAACTATATTTTCATTATAACCATTATCAGGAGGAAGTGGAATCATCTTCCCATTTTCCTTAGTGTATTTGAAGCCGAGATTTAGGTTTACTACATCACCTACTTTGTACTTTACTTTTGAATTGCTATTTACATTTTCAGCAAGTACAAGCTCTCTACTGTTTTGTGGCAGTCTGCCACTTGCAAGGCTACAGCTAAAGCCCTTTTCAAAGCCACTTTTATTCATTGCATTAACAATAATATTTGGCTTATTTACAAATTTGGGGTCAGGTAATTCACCTACACCAACAAACCTTTTAACATACACATCACTTACATTTCTGTTAGCTTTTAGCTTACTAATATCCTCTGTAGTGGCACAGTTTGAACTATAAATATAGTCCCCTGAAATCAACTTTTCTTCTTGGAGAATAGTCTGCTGAAAACTAAATCCAACATTGATTACAACTGTAATCAATGCACAGGAAAGGAGTATTCCCATAATAGTAACAATGGTTCGACTTTTATTTAGCCTTAAATTCTTTACAGTTAATTTTTGGAGAGTATTCATACGCTACACCTCACCTGCAATTCTACCGTCCTGAATTGTAATTATCCTGTCTGCCTCTTTTGCAATTTCAAGGTTATGGGTAATCATAATTATAGTTTGATTATAGTCACGATTTGTCCTTTTGAGAATTGCCATAATATCCTCTGTAGCCTTTGAATCAAGGTTTCCTGTTGGTTCGTCAGCCAATAATATAGCAGGATTGTTAATAATTGCCCTTGCTATTGAAGTCCTCTGCTGTTGTCCTCCGGAAAGCTCATTAGGTAGGCTGTTTCGTTTATCCTCAATGCCAAGACTTTTAAGTACAGCCTCAAGTCTTTCCTTATGCACCTTTTTTCCGTCAAGCCTCCAAGGAAGGGTGACATTCTCCTCAACATTTAAAATAGGAATTAGATTATAAAACTGATAAACAATGCCAATTTGCCTTCTACGGAAAATCGCCAGCTTATCGTTGTTCATTTCTGTAATATCATTTCCGTCAATTAGTATTTTTCCACTTGTTGGACGGTCAACACCACCTATCATATGAAGCAGAGTTGACTTGCCACTACCACTTGCACCTACAATAGCTACAAATTCTCCTTGCTCAACAGCAAGGGAAATATCATCAACTGCATTGAACTGGTTTTCTCCCTGTCCATAGGTTTTCACAAGATTTTCTACCCTTAAAATTTCCATATTAAACCTCCAACTTTAGATTACATCCATATTATATTAAAGTAAAGTGACATTAAAGTGACAATAATTAGATTATTTATGCAGTTTTCGCATTAGATTATGCATTGCTTTTATAATTTGCATTGACGCAGTTATTGAAATTATTATGATGAAATTTTATAATACATATATAATAGAAATTAAAATTTTGAATAGGATATAAATTGATATTCTTAATTAAGGGGAATAGTTATGCAGTTATTTAAAAATTTTTGTAATGTAAAGCTTGACGAAAAGGGAGTACTAAAGGAGTTTAACCTTGACTTCCCAGAAAACTACAACTTTGGCTATGATGTGGTTGACAAAATGGCAGAGCTTGCCAAAGACGATATTGCTATGGTTTACACAAATCCAGAAAAGGAAGAAAAAACCTTTACCTTTGGTGACATCGGTAAGCTAAGCAACAAAACAGCCAACGCACTTTCTGCTCAAGGTGTTAAAAAGGGAGACAAGGTACTTGTAATTCTAAAGAGAAACTACGAATACTGGTATGTTGTTCCTGCACTTCACAAGTTAGGTGCTATTGTAATTCCTGCAACAAATATGCTTACTGTTGATGATATTACCTACAGAATTGAAACAGCAGACATTAAGTTTGCTATTGCAACTCCTGACGGCACAACAGCTGAGGATTTAGTAAAGGCTCAAAAGGAAAAGCCACAGCTTGAAAAGGTTTTTGTTGTGAGAAAGGATATGGAAGGTACAATTAACCTTACTGATGAAATCGAAAAGGCAAATGAGGACTTTGCAAGAGTTGACACCAAGGCACATGAACCAATGCTAATCTACTTTACATCAGGAACAACAGGCTACCCAAAGGCTGTTATGCACGACCACACCTACACCCTATCTCACATAATTACTGCAAAGTATTGGCAGGATGTAAAGGAAAACGGACTTCATCTTACAGTAGCTGAAACAGGCTGGGGTAAGGCAAGCTGGGGCAAAATCTATGGTCAGTGGCTATGTGGCTGTGGTGTTATGGTTTATGACTTCGACAGCTTTTCACCACACAAGCTACTCAGAATTATGGAAAAATACAAGGTAACATCATTCTGTGCACCACCTACAGTTTACAGATATTTTATCAAAAGAGATATGAGCAACTACGACCTATCATCTCTTGAACACATTACAACAGCAGGTGAGGCTCTTAATCCAGAGGTTTTTGAACAGGTATATAACCAGACAGGACTCAAGCTAATGGAGGGCTTTGGCCAGACTGAATCTGTACTTATGCTTGGCAATCTGGTTGGTTCTGTTTCAAAGACAGGCTCTCTTGGTAAGCCAACTCCACTTTACAACACAATGATCGTCAACGAGGACGGCGAGGAGATGCCAGAAAATGAGGTTGGCGAAATCGTAGTTGTACCACAAGAAAAACAATTCGGCATATTTATGGGCTACTGTGGTGACGAAAAGCTCTACGAAAAGGTATGGAGAAACGGTGTTTACCACACAGGCGACACAGCATACAAGGATAGTGACGGCTACTACTGGTATGTTGGAAGAATTGATGATTTGATTAAAACAAGAGGCTTTAGAGTTGGACCATTTGAAATTGAAAATGTGCTAATGGAACACCCTGCCGTTATGGAATGTGCAGTTGTAGGTGTGCCTGACAAGTCAAGAGGACAGGCAATCAAGGCAACAGTACATCTTGCAGAGGGTTACGAAAAGGGTAAGGCTCTTGAAAAGGAAATCAAGCACTTTGTAAACAGCAAGGTTGCATCCTACAAGCATATTCAGCACCTTGAATTTGTTGATGAAATGCCAAAGACAATTAGTGGCAAAATCAAAAGAACTGACATCAGAGATCTTGACAGAAACAAAATATGCTAAGACAACACCCCTAACAGACAGTTAAAGTCCGTTAGGGGTGATTTTTACCCAAATTTTTTAACACAAAAGCTCTGTATTGCCTTTCCGTCAGCTATATCAACCACACCATCAAAGTTGTAGTCAGATGCTATTTTCTGGCCATCATCAAATGTTATCAAACCTGCAATTGCTTTTTGCAAGGCTGTTACATCGGCAATACTTACTTTACCGTCACCGTTTGTATCGCCATAGACAATGCTTTCTCCCTGAATTTCAATATCCTTATTGGGCATAATTTCAGGCAAGTTACTCCAACTATACACCTCACCATTATCAAGCTGAGGCAGGACAGGAGGAGTTATTTCATCTCCCTCTTTGTAGTAGCTTTTTCCGTACAGCTCACCATTACAGTAATAGCTAACTGAATACCACTGCTTTTCAAAGTATAAAGTTGGAGGTGCTGTTTCGTACCTCCACACATTTTCTGAAAGCTCAGTCAAAACATTATATGAAACGAATGGTACAAGGCTGTAAGAAGTAATATCTTTTATTTCACTATCTGACAAGGTCTTAATACCCTTTATAGCATAACCATAATAAAACACATCGGAAAAGTCCTCTGTATCTGCATTACCATAAGGGTAAGTGTCTTTTCCACAATAGCAGTTATTTATATTTGTATTTTTGTAGCTTTCGCTATCAATTCTACCAATAAGCTCACCAAAGGAACATTCCTCAACAGTGCCTGAGCCACCGTTTACATACAAGGTGTTAAAGGCATAGCAGTTGTTCATTCTAAGACTTGTGTTGGTTGTAGAAATTATGGCTACAAGTCCACCAACCTCGCCTTCCCAAGTTCCACGAACATTACAATTATCTGAATAGCAATTAAGAATTATTGTTTCTTCAGTAGCATTTTCACTTTCCACTACACCAATAAGTCCACCTGACCTTGTGCTTCCACAAATATAGCTATCCCTTGTAAAGCAGTTTATAACTTTAGAGGAGGCTGTAGCTTTTAGTCTGCCAATAATTCCACCTACATTGTTTCTTGAGGTAGCAAAATAGCTTTTCATAACACCGATATTCTTAATTACAGCATTTTCACAGTAACCAATCAAACCAATATCCGAACTGTCAGTAAAGGTGTAAAGACCAATAATTGTGTGTCCCCCACCATCAAGAGTACCTCTAAATGGATATTTACTGTTACCGACAGGCGTCCATATGTTTTCTGGGCTTACCACTTCATTAGTTTTTCCGTCACCACCCCAAACTTCAAAATCTGCTAAATCGTTATATACAATATCCTCTGTGATTTTGTAACAAGCTGAAGAATAGTAGCTATTTTTGTTTACCATTTCAGAGAACAAATCAAGGTGGTATCTATTACTAATAATAAATGGGTTCTCCCTACTTCCGTCACCACCACCAAAAGAAATAGCCTTGTACTTTGCTTTAATTTTTACATTGTGTGTAATCTTACTGTAGTCCTTATCCCAGCCTGTAAATTCATAACCACTATGGGAATTCGGTGTTGGTGCAGTTGCACTTGCTCCTGACTCAACACTTTGTACCGAAATTACCCTATTGTCCTTGTCAAGGAATGTAACCTTGCAGGGCTTTTTTATTTTTTCATAACAAGCTGTAATTGTAGTATCTCTATTTATTTCTGTTACAGAATTATTCCAACCGATAAATCTATAACCAAACTTATATGGTGGATTAGGTTCAATAGGTTTTTCACCATAATTCACCTTTTGAACTTCAATTACACTTCCCTCATCATCAAGATAAGTAACATTATAGGTCTTTGGAACTACATTATTTCTAATGGCGAATGATAATACCTTTGCTCCCTTGTACTCTCCAATGCCAACAACCTTGCAATAGGCTGTTCCTGCCTCAACATTGTCTATGTATTCAAGGCTATAGTCAACTCCGTATTCAAGAGTTTTTCCCTCCATAGTAACCCTTGGCTGTGGAGTAATTTCCTGCCCTGTATAATTCTGTTCAGGAATTATATCAAAATCAGCAAAATAGATATAGTTGTTGTCAACTCCTGTGTTAAGAGTCTGCACCTTACTATAATCACTAACCTGTGGGTTAATCTCCACATCCAAAGCTCTGTTGTTTGTAATGTCCATCGCCTTAAAATCTGGGTTTATTTTAGTGGCATTTACTCTATAGTAATAGATTTTCCCTGGCTCAACATTATAGTCATAAAGGAAACAGGTTGTGTTCTCCCTATCAATAACCTCCCATTTTCCTGTGCCAATATCCTTCCTATAAACTGTGTAGTAATCCGCATCCTCAACATTCTGCCAGTTAATTAAGGCTACACCATTTGTTAAATACTGTGCATATGGCTTTGGCACACCAAGAGCCTTTGGTAAAGTGACGGAAACCACATTACTATATGGACTTGCAGTACGGTATGTGCCAAAAAGCTGATTTTCATAGTTTTTGTACTTAAATAGATATGTCTTTCCGTCCTCATATTCACCCTCACTCATACCAAAAATGGAATATCCGTCAGTTGAGGTTATGGTACGGGCAGAAACAAACCAAGTCTTACCGTTATCCTCTGAGCATAATACAGAATTTATATTGTAATCACTAAAGGTTTTGTAGTTAAGTGAAATTTCATAATCCCTATTGTAATATGCCTTGTTAATATCTCCTGTTGGATAACTATAATCTATTGGGTCATCCCCAAGATATTCAAAGGTAAAGCTATCTGTAATCTCACTATATTCAACACCATCATATTCAGTAAAAAGCTTTAGCTCGTAGGTGTAGCTTTTTCCCACAACAAGGGTGGTGTCATAATAATAATGGGTGAGATAATTTTCAGGGAAGGTTTCAAGAAGTTTTCTCTCCCCTGTTGTGTTGTCAGTTCTGTAAAGGTAAGCACTTGTAATTGCTCCCCAATGGAGGAACATACCCTTGCCACACCCCTGTTCATCAATCTGCTCAACCTTTAATGTTGGATTTTGTCCCACATAAACATAGGCAATAGTCTGTGAATTTTGACTGTCAGTAACTGCTGATGAATTTGAAATGGCTCTTATCTTATAAAAGGTTACATTTGAGGCAGGCACTTCTTCGCCACCCTCACCAAGATTTGCCGAATAGCTTGTAAGGAAGGTTGAACCAATATACTTATAATCGCCGTTTTTCTCACTTGACGCATATAGCTGATAATAATCAGCACCATTCACCTTTTCCCAATTTATTCTTGCTCCTGTATATGCACCTGTCTGTATAGGCTCTACTTTTGGTTCACTCAAAGTATTGTTCTTGTCAGCTACTACAACAACCTTGCATTTAGCAGTAATTGAATTTTCCGTACAGGCAGTAACCACGGTTTCTCCTGTTGCAACACCACTAATAACACCGTCTTGGTCTATTTTAACCACACCTGTGTCATCACTATGGAAGTACATATTCTTATAATCACCTGTTGCTGTAACAGATGCAGACAGCTTTGCTGAGCCTCCCTTCTCAAGGGTTATCCTTGAGGGAGATATTTTAATATCAGTAGGTGCGTCCTCTGAGGAAGCCTCATAAGAGCCTTTTACAGCCTTATACACATTCACAACACCAAATCCTGTTTCTTCATCATATCCAGATGTGTTTATGTCATCTGCTGTATTATAGAGAATTTCTTTGATTTTTGAATTTGTCAGCCTTGGGTTAACAGAAAGCATCATTCCTACTGTGGCTGTTACAATAGGAGTAGCCATAGATGTTCCTGACAAAGCCTCATAACCCTTTGTGTAATTATAAACAGGGCTATTTTCTGGAACACAACCGATTATTCCTGTTCCTGGAGCAGATATTTTGTTTTTGATACCACCAAAGTTAGAATAATCAGCCTTAGTTTTGCAATCCTTATCAAGGGCAATAACGCTAACTGCACCATTACAATCCGATGGATAATGATAGTCATTTGAACTTTCGTTACCTGCAGCGCACACAACAACACAACCACTCTTTACTGCAAGGTCAACTGCACTTTGGAAAATATTGTCAGGGTCAGTATTGCCACCAAGTGACATATTGATAACCCTTATATTATGGTCTATTGCATAAAGTATAGCCTTGTAAATTACAAAACAAGAAAGGGATGAACCTGTACCTGTGTCACTTCCAATTTCCACAAGCTCAACAACATCATTGTTAACAGCAGACGCCACACCTGCAACGCCTATATTGTTGTTTATTTCCCCAGCTACAATACTTGAAACATGAGTACCGTGGATGCCATTGTCACCCTTTAAAGGTGCATAAATTCCGTCAGAGGTAATACGAACCGACAAATCTCTGTTAATAACATTCTGTAGGTCAGGGTGGTCAAGCTGAACACCTGTATCAATGATGCCTACCTTGATTTTTTCGTGAGGTACACCCTCAATAAAGTCCCAAGCATCAGGTGCATTTATAGCATTTAGATGAAATAATTGGTCGGTGTAAAAATCATTTGAAAGCTCCTCAGCCAAAATATCAGAAGTTTTATATGTAAGGTTTTTCTGCACAAAGTCTATGTGCTCATTTTTACTTAGCTTTTCAATAGCCTTATCAACAGTATCCTCATAGGAAATTCTGATTTTGGCAAGAGTTCTGCCACCTGCAAAATCCTCAGTACAAATGACTTCCATTCTTTCGTCAGCAATAAGACTTGGAATATCCTCAACCTTTACATCTGATTTCATAACAACAAGAACCTCGCCTGTTGTATATCCAAGCTGAGTTTCGTCCTGTTTTCTTTCTTCATCAGCATTTTGGTAGTTCTCAACTATGGTGTCACTTCTCTCATCAAGATTATCTGTAAGTAACTCCACATCCTCCTCACTACCCTTTTCGTAGTATTCGTCAAGGGCAGTTCGTACTGCCTCGTTGTAGGTTGGTACAGATTCAATATCTTTTATTGTATCGGCTACCTTCTCAGGTTCTTCAATCTGTTTTTCAATCTCTTTAATAACTGATTTATCAATTTTCTCCTTATGAGAAATCTCCAAATCAGAGCTGTTCACATCAGAATCAACAACTTCTGCATAACCACTGTCCGTAGCATTATCCGTAACACTCTCTGTATTTATTGCTCCAACTGAAATAAGAGAAAAAAACAAAGAAACACATAGCAATAATGCTACTGTCATCAAACTTTTACCCTTCATAATGTATCCCACCTTAAACTATATTAGACATCTAAATTCATTTTACATAACTTCCTAAAATAAATCAATGACAAACTATCTTTTTAATACTTTGTACACACTATTTGGAGAATATATAGAAATGCTACACCATTTTTTGGTTAATAAGTCACCATAACTATAACAAAAGGAATATGGAGGACCAGATGGCGAGTTAGGAGCATCTTTGAGATACCTTAGTCAACGCTTTTCAATGCCTTACCCAGAACTACAAGCAACATTAACGGATATAGGTACGGAAGAGTTGGGACATCTTGAAATGATTGGTGCAATAGTTTATCAGCTTACAAAAGATTTGACGGAAGAAGAAATCAAAGAGGCCGGTTTTGAGGACTATTTTGTGGACCACACAACAGGCATATATCCCACAAGTGCAAGTGGTATGCCATATTCAGCAGCCACAATGCAGGTAAAGGGTGATGCAATTACTGACCTGCACGAAGATATGGCAGCAGAGCAGAAGGCCCGTAGCACCTATGACAACATTTTGCGTTTTTGCGATGACCCCGATGTAATTGACCCAATCAGATTTTTGAGAGCAAGAGAGGTTGTCCATTATCAACGCTTTGGCGAAACCCTTAGAATACTCACAGATAGACTGGATAGCAAAAACTTCTATGCCTTCAACCCATCCTTTGACAAAAAATGCCTGAAAAAGCTACAGAATAAGATGAAATAACTTTTCGCTCTCTTAACGCAAAAACTACCGACAAAAATTTTGTCGGTAGTTTTCTCTTGTTATGCTACATTCCTATACTTTACTATATAAACTTACCTTATTCACAAATAAGTTTTAATAAATTCCTCTTTTGAAATATTTTCATCTAATGAAAAACAATTAGCTTTGATTCCATTTTCTTTAATAACGGAATTATACCAGTTCCAAACCATATTTATATTAGGTGTTTCTACCCCAAATAATTCTGCAATATCTTTAATGATTTTTTTAAAAATCAACTGACTAATGTATAAATTATATCCTCATTAGTATATTCCCATATCTAAGCCAAATAAACTTATAATTAATTTTACAAACTGTTATGAATAAAAGGGTGATTAAGGCACAAACAGCTTAATCACCCTTTTATCTATTTGATTTTATTTCATTTTTGAATTTGCACAAAAGTTGTAAACTAATTATTTAATCACATAAATTTACTTTTTATCCTGTAACAATAATATAATAGTTTATTAATAAAAGAAAATTTATTTTTAGATAAACTATAATTTTTTGAATAACTTATCCCTTGTGATAACAACAACAACTTATTTTTCCATGCATATTCATACTCAAACATATTTTTGTTACCTTTGACATTTGAAATCAATTGAATTTTATTTTTATTTTTTTTGTTGATTTTTCGTGATTTTAATTCTGCAAAATACAAGTTGTTAACTCGGCCATCTAAATACTGAGCTTTATGTATTTCAGTAATATCAACAGGGCAATATTCTATTGCATTAGAAACATAATTCCAAATCTTCTCACCAAGTTCAGTTCTTATTATTACTGAATTACTTCCTTTTTCTGATGAATTTATGTTAGTATAGTTATCACCTAATGAAATATCAGCATAAATATTTAATTTATCTATGCAATATAGGCATCTCTCAGGCATAAAGAAGTCTTTAGTTTTAATTCTTTCAGACTTATCCAAATACTCAGTTGTATCATCATCAAAAAATAATTTCATATTTCCAGGCCAACCTCCACTTTCTTTATTTTTAAAGTGGAGAGAGGAAAGATTTTTCCCGTCGAAAAAATTGTCATCATAATATTGATATATATTATAATTATACACCTTATCACAAAACAATCCGACAAGAAGGTATTTTTCTCTATCGAGATTTAGCGTATTTATTGCTTTTGAAATTCCTTGTAATGCACAGGAAGTTCCTATAATAATTACTTTCTCATCACGATTCTTTTTTATATACGATATCAAATTTTCATGAGAAACCGGTAAATATCTTGACTTTGGTACAGAGTTGTAAAAATCGCCATCAGTAATATCTTGCTTGGTAATTCGTTTTGTCAATACTTGCGATGAATAATCATATGTATCGACTACAAAAGCAGAATCATATATATCATTCAATATTAGCTCAGATATTATTGTAGAAATGACACCACCTGATGCTGACTTATAACGACACTCCTCGTTTCTACTCCAAGCGTTATAGCTTTTCTTCACAAATCCATATACAGCATCAATGGGTTGAGAATAATTAAAGCTCATATTTAATCCTGGGCAAACTTTTGAACATAACCCACAATCAATACACTTACTATTGTCAATTAATGGTTGAAATAAACCTTTTTCTCTTTTATATGTAATACAAGATTTTGGACATACATTTTTACAAATACCACATGAAATACATATATTATTACTATGTGCAATTTCAACTGTTCTACTCATACCACACACCCATTATCTTTTTACTATTCCTTTAATAAATTGTACAGTATCCTTAAATTCTTTCCTTTTAAAGTTTGTGATTATAAATACAACGTTAGGGACAATTATACATACTATTGCTCTAATAAATAATTGAACAACACCATAGCCTATAACATACTCACAAATTAAATATGTTATAACACCACCTGCTGCCATAGTTAATAGATATATAAACATTTTTATATAGTATTTCTTACTACTACACTTGAATATATATTTAAATATGGTGTAATTTTCCCATGGAATTGATACAACCAGAGAAAATACTGTTGAAAGAATAATACCAGATATACCAATAATTTGCACTAAAACAATATTTAATACCAAATTTACAACCATACATACATATGGTCTGAATCTATCTTCCCACCAGATACCACCTGCATCTTTGTATGTAATTGGTATTTTTCGTATCTGATATATATAGAAGTATAGGGCAAATTGTAAGACTATAGGAAATGAGAACATTAACTTTTCTCCTGTCCACAGAAGCATAAACGGTTGATATAAACACACAAGACAAACTGTACACCAACCAACTAACCATGAGTTCATAAACGAAAATTTTTCAAAATCCCTATAGTTTTTCTCTAAAGTTTCAGTTTGAAGACTATTTCCCAAACCAGCCGTCATGGCAGAATAGCAAATACCTAAAAAACCAATAATCGAACTCATTACATAGTAATAGTTTCCATACATAGCAATTACTGTTAGTCCTAAAAAGATTGACATAACTATATTGTCTGCTGCATTGAGGACAACAGTATTGAGCTTTGTACCAATAAGCGCTATCATTTTTTTCCAAATTGATGACTTTAATTCCTTATTAACTTTCCCATTTGGAATTAGCTTAGGAAACTTTTTATTAACATAAATCAGTCTAACTACATTTGTTACTATTGTAAATATTGGCAACCAAATAATATAACCATAATAGTTCTTAGTTATAAACAATGTTCCTAGCATAAATATATAGGATAACGGTGCAATAACCGAACCAATTTTGCTTTCAATATCATTTCGTTGATATGCCTGAATTATAGCGCTCTTATAGGCAAATAACCAATAGCTTAGTACTGCATTAAGCAGATAAATTATATATAATACATAGATATTAACATCCGCAGGCACTTCATCTTTAATGATTAAATGTAAAAATGGTAGGACAAGTACTCCTAATCCAAAAATAACGCAACCAATTATTCTGTAAAACTTTTTATATAAATTCAATAAAGCACATATTGTTTCGTTGTCACCATTTGCAATAGGTTTATACATACTAAAAACCATTGCTGAACCCATACCCAACTCAGCAAGACACAAGAAACTTAATATAGAGGAAAAAAGACTGCTCAAACCTAAATATTTTGAGCCTAAAACATACAATATTGTTGTTCTGGATATGAAAGGTAAAATAATATTAATTATCTTAAATCCAAAACCAAATACAATATTTCTTATTGTATTTTTAGTTCTTTCTATCTTCATTTCTTAACCTCGCCAAAAACAATATCAAAAATATTTTCCTTTTGTATTTCTTTTAAATTCTTTTCAATCAAATTCTTTTCTAACTTCAAGTTATTTATCAATGCTTTTATTGCACCTGACAACTGAGTTTCATCAATATTATTTCTTACATCAAAGTTGTATTTATCTTGTTCAAATTTTCCTAACAATACTTTGTATTTTTCTGCCCAGCCTAATGCAATACAAGGAATATTTTCCTTAAAAGAATGTACAATTGAATGGAATCTTGACGCAACAATAAAATCAACCTGCTTAACAATCTCACTGTATTCAATACAATTAAATTCTTTATTCAACAAGATAACATTCTTATCACTATTATCATTATAAATCTTCTTGCATATCTCAATATCCTGAGTTGAATGGTATAAAATGTAAATTGTATATCCATATTCATTTAGCAGGTCGATAATATCATTATAATATTGATATAAGTCATTATTGTTTGATAATTCAAATGATTTATTATTTGGAATAATAGCTACACTCTTTTGGTTTAGTTTGATTACATTATCAAGGGTAAAATCATTATATATCTTACTTAACTCTACATTTTTATTGTTTAATACAATATCATTTAATAAAAGAATATTATTCAATTTATAATACTCTTTTAACTCTCTATAGCCTTCTTCTTCTCTTGCACAAATGCATTTTACACTGGGCAGGAACTTCTTTATTCTTTCATCTATAGCTTTTTTATCTTCACTAAAGTTAAAAGGACCAAAAGATTGAGGCAAAATATAGTATGGAATATTAAAACAGGAAGCATACTCCAAATTATCAGCGTAAATATTCAATGAATTCACACCCCAATTTGAACCAAGTGCATAGCCACTTATATCCACCATCATATCTGTATTGGTATAAATATTATAACATTCGTTATATTCTTCGGCATTATGAAGTTTACACAATAATTTTAATATTGGATTTTTTTGCGCTCTGGCAAACTTAATTGGGTACCATCCCATAAAATCAAAAGCATACTTAGCCTTTTCTTCCTTAGGTCGCCTTTTATCCATCTCGGATAAAAGAATTATTTTATGATTAGGAAATCTTTTTTTTAGTTCGCTAACAGTAACAAAAGTCATTGCCTGAGCACCTTTGTTAAACAATTCTCCACCTGTTATGATAATATTTCTCATTAAATCACCTTAATTTATGAATGACGCTGCTTAGAAGGATATAAAAATACGGCACCTTGGAATATTCAGAGATTTGCTTTTTTGTCAATCTATCAGAAAAATCACAATAAAAATTATAATACATCATTAATCTTTTCTTTAATGAATAATTTAGAAATTCTGCCTTTTCCATGTGGGTTAAAAAATGTCCCTTTGGATTATTCAGAAATCTTTTATTGGCACCCTTAACAGTAAGCCCATCCTCTAAATACTCCCATATCCAAATTATGTCTTCAAATACTCTGATTTTATATCCGTCATTAGCCATTCTATTCCATGGAATACAAGGAGTAATAAAATTCTCGCCTTCAAATTCAGGATAAGGGTACTTTTTAAAAACATCTGTCCAAAAGACTTCTGCTCTTTCACCATCAATTGGATAATCTGTAACTTCCTCATATCTTTCAAGGAATGTAGCATCCCTATATGGCTTATTGTACCATGGAGAATTAGGATCAGTTCTCCAAACAGTGTTTCTGGTTTCTGTAGGAGTTTGACCACGATTTGCTACAATACCACAATAATCACTTAATCCTCTAATAGACTCCATCCAATTATTAATTTTTTCACAGGCATCATCAGTAAGATAATCATCTGAATCTATTGTGAAAAATATTTCTCCCTGAGCCTTTTCAAGAGCTCTGTTCGTAGCTCTGCATTTACCTCCGTTTTTTCCCTGCATAAAAACAATAGGAAAGTCATTATTATCGTGAATCCAACCATTTACTAACTCCTTAGTATTATCCGTTGAACCATCATCAAAAATAATCCACTCAAAATCCCTAAAGGTTTGCCTCTTTATTGACTGATATAGATTATCAATAATATATGCTCTATTATATGTAGGTGTAAACAAAGTAATTTTATATTTATAACTCATTATCTCTCCAAAATATCCGCAATTCTCTTACAAGCAAAGCCATCGCCGTATGGGTTTGAAGCCTTACTCATTTTTTCGTACTCATCTTTATCGGTAAGTAATTTCTTAAACTCGCTATAAATAGTTTCTTCATCAGTACCAACAAGCTTAAGTGTTCCCGCTTTTATTCCTTCTGGTCTTTCTGTTGTATCTCGCATTACGAGAACAGGCTTACCAAGGGAAGGAGCTTCCTCCTGAATACCACCACTATCAGTAAGAATTAGGTAACTTCTTGATAAGAAATTATGGAAATCCAATACCTCAAGAGGCTCTATAATATGGATTCTATCATCATTACCAAGCTCCTCATCGGCTGCTTTTCTAACAACAGGATTCATATGTATTGGATAAATCACCTTTACATCAGGTGTTTCATCAACAATTCTTCGTATCGCTCTGAACATATTGTGCATTGGCTCACCAAGATTTTCTCTTCTATGGGCTGTAAGCATAATCAGTCTGCTATCCTTTGCCCATTCAAGCTCAGGGTGTTTGTAGTCATCTCGAACTGTCGTTTTGAGAGCATCTATAGCTGTGTTTCCTGTTACATAAATACTTTCAGATTTTTTGCCCTCTCTTAACAAATTTTCCTTAGAAAGTTCTGTAGGTGCAAAGTTGTATTTAGCTACAATACCAACAGCTTGTCTGTTAAACTCCTCTGGATAAGGAGAATATATATTGTATGTACGAAGTCCTGCCTCAATATGACCTACAGGAATTTGTAGGTAGAAACAAGCAAGCGCTGTTACAAAAGTTGTAGAGGTATCACCATGAACAAGAACAACATCAGGCTCTTCCACTTCGAGAACTTCTCTGATTTTGTTGAGGATGTTAGTTGTAATATCAAAAAGAGTCTGCTTATCCTTCATAATTGACAAATCATAATCAGGCTCAACACCAAAAGCATCAAGTACTTGGTCTAACATTTGTCTATGCTGACCAGTGACGCAAACTTTTGTAATTATATTTTCTCTTGACTTTAGTTCATTAACCAAAGGACACATTTTGATAGCTTCAGGTCTTGTGCCAAAGACTAACATTACTTTTTTCATAATCTTAAATTCCTATTCTAAGAATATTTCTAATGGTAGAAACTATTTTGGGCATAACTAAAAACATTCTCATCCACATAGCTTGTTTACCATTTAGGCAAGTGAATATATTACCTGTGTTTTTATATTGTAGCCGTTTTTTTATGTTATAAATAATCTGTTTATCACAATTAGCTTTTAAAGCTAATTGCATATGATACATACAACTACATAAATACGAATTAAGCGCTAAATCATATAAATCCGGAAAATTTACTTTTATGTAATCACAACGATTCATCATTGCATCAAGTGCATCAAGACGTCTTGCCGAATATTCCTCCCCCATTATGCTATTGCCTCTTTGAACATAATAATAATAGGAATCATTCATAATTGACACCGTATTCACTTTTCCAAAAATCTGATACGACCAGAAAACATCTTCGTGATATTTTCCTTTTTCAAATGGAATATCCTTAATCAACTCAGTTCTATAGAGTTTATTCCACACATGTTGCTTTAATTTGCCATCAACAATAATTTCTTTCTCTGCATCATATCTATTGATAACTGACGATTCATTAACAGTTACATTTCGTATTAAAGTTCCATCTTCTTTAACCCACTTAACGCCACAGGATACTACATCAGAACCATCTTCGATAAGTTGATTAAGCATATCTTCAAACATAGATGTATCTATCCAGTCATCACTATCAATAAAACTGATATAATCACCTGTTGCAATTTTCATACCAGCATTACGAGCATCGGAAAGGCCACCATTTTCTTTATGTATAACCTTTATTCGGTTATCCTTTTTAGCATATTCATCACATATTTGAGGACAGTTATCAGGGGAACCATCGTCAACTAAAATTATTTCAAGATTTTTATATGTTTGATTTATAATACTATCAACACATCTTTCAATATACTGTTCAACATTATAGATTGGAACAATAACGGAAATTAAGGGAGCCATATAATTTATCCTTCAAGTATTTTTTTTATAGTGATTTTGGGGTTAAATTCCTCTAAAGGAACATTTTTTATATTGCCAAACTCTTTATTTTCAATAAGTTTGATTGCCCTTGTAATGTCCTCAACAGTATTCTCGCAAAAAACATATCTGTTAAAAGGTTCAAAAAATTCACGAAGTACTTTTTTCTCTTCTTCCGTTCCGTCTAAAATAAACAGGATAGTTTTATTTGTTGCAGAATACTGATAAATCTTACCAGGAATCTGACCACCTTTTCTATTACAAAGAAAAATTAGGACATTTGTTTTGTCCTCAATAGGTTTTAATTCAGCCAATGGCAATCTTGGATGAATATATACTTTTTCTGTAGATGCAAATAAATTACAAGGACTACCACATATATTTACATTTATATTTGTATTCCTCGCAGCTTGATAAAAGGGAGCTAAATCTCTTGAAGCTGGATAATATGCACCAAAATAGCCATAATAATTTACTAAACAATCATTTGAAATATTTTCTTCGTCCTTATAATAATATGGTAAAGGTTGCCAATACATTTTATGTGCAGACTCAGAGAAAATCCTTTGCTGATTTTTTAGTGTTAGTGGACTAACATAGCAAACTCTTTCAGCAAAAGATAATAATTTTTTTTCTTCTTTATATATCTTATCTTTTCCATTAAATCCGTAAACATCAGAATACCAAGGGTCTTCCCAAATCTGAATCCATTTTTTACATTTTACATTTCCAGATTTTATGAGTTTATGAGCAAGTAAATGACTTGTAACAGGCGTAGAAATAGAAAGGACATAATCAAACATAGTGTCAGACTTAAACTTTTTTGCTTTCTTTACAAACTTTGCATATACACCATGAACTCCATAACTCTTTAGAACTGTATTCTTAGCCCACCTAACTAATTTTGTTTTTAGGTTTATATGATTGTCTTTATTATCAGCTGTTGCAACTGTACCAACATTGGACATTGAGTTTCTTTTTTTAAGCGATAGTTTTTCGTAAAATGAAACAGCATAATAGGTGTGTGATTCAACTCCATTTGGAATCTTCATTGAATCATCTAACTGATAATCCTTTCCATCAGCGCTTAACAACGTAACATTGTGACCAGAATCAACCAGCCCTCTAATATAAGCTAAATGACATAGATTAGCAGAAGTATTTGTTTGTATGCAATCTCCATTGATAACTAAAATTCCCATACTACTCACCATAAAACACCTTATTATTTTTTCTAAATAAGCCTAAAATCTTATTTAGCAATTTTTGTCTATTGTTCACCCAAGTATTAGTATAGTGATGAATATTATAATGCCATATATTATTAATTATTTTTATACCATCAAAATCTTGTTCAACATCGTGATCAGAAGCAAAGTTCGGGAATGATTTAATAAAAATTTCTGTATCAAGTTTAGTACATACTTCATACTTTTGATGTTCACCAAACGATTGATAGTTATCAAGTAATTCTTTTACTAACCAATTATTTTTTTCAGCACCAAAACCTGACCCAGTATTTATTTCTGTAGCAGTTCCATATGCAAACCAAGCCTTATTATCTAATAACTCATCAATATTTCTTTTTAGTTCAACATCTGTATCAAGATAAATACCACCATTATCGTAAATAATCTTTAATCTTACAACATCAGCTAAAAAGCCATATCTCTTTTGTTCATATGCCTTTGAAGCGTATGGACAAAAGTTAACGTCAAAATTATCTTCATTCCATTCAATTATTTCATAATCGGGACAGTATTTTTTCCAAGAACTGATGCACTTTTCCATCAGTTCAGTTTTTGGATTACGTCCAAACCAACAGTAATTAATCACTTTAGGGATACTCATTATTAAGCCTCCAACTTTAAATAAATACAGTAAATAATTCTTTTTAAATATATTTCAAGAATATTACCGAATTTAATCACCTTTTTACTTTTTTCTACTCTACCTACTGTAAATCTTCTAACAATCTCTAAGATCAAACATATCAATTAAAAAGCAATGGTCAATGGAATGTAAAAATATTATCAAAAGCATTGACAATATACGAAGAATCTCTATTGAGGTGTTTCGTTGCTTTGGTTTGCTATTGATTTGTTCCAAATTGATTGAGTTCGCCATATTAACCCCTTTTTATCTTATGTAAAAAATTGCCCACAGCATCGTGAAACTTCATATAATAAACCTTTAATTTGCTTGTTTCTTTAACCTTAACCTTAGAATTCTTGTTAACTATTTCAACAATATCTTTAGCAAGGTTATAATATACAGGCTTAATGAAATGATTGATATGGTCATAAAAATCATCTTTACTTTTAACATATTTATTTACATCAACTAATTCAACATTGTCCTGTGTTTTTGCCCACTCTCTGACTTTGTCATTAAGTTCCTTATGTACTAAATGCCTGTCTGTATAAGCAGGATTACCAGCCATATCATAATATACTTCTGTTCCCAGCATTAAAACTAAAACAGTATCATCATTAATATTTTTTCTAATCTCCTTTAGATTTTCTAAGATTATTTCAGGAGTGTTTCTACCTAAAAATTCGTATTTTTTCTCAAACTCCTTTAGAAATTCTATAGTAAAATCAAAGCCACCAACATTACACTTTTTGTTTATTAGTTTATCATAGTTATCTGGGTTTGTCATATCGCTTGTATATTCCAGAAAAGCAAATTTTTCTCCTGTCGCTTTTCTTTTATACACACCCAAATTGAAATCCTGCAAAAGACTCAGCACTACAACCTTATATGGTAACTTATAAATATTATCATTATATGCACCCATATCCATAAATGGAAGCTCATTTACAACGGTTTCTTTTTGCTCTTTTGTCAGTCTTTTTGCCTCTATAATATGTGTAGTATGTGAAGTACTTGCAACAGTTGCCCCATTCGGAAGAACATATGTAAACTCAGTATCAATACATTCAGACTTTCCTATAAACGGAAAAATTTGGAACAAATCACAAGGTCCTTTTATAAGAACGGAATGTTCATTTGAATTTACAATTACATTACCACTTTTAGCATCAGAATCGGTATTTTGGTTAATCCATTTGGGTAACTCTGTACTTGAAAGGTCACTTACAACCTCTCCTACAATTTCAAGTTGAGGGCGATTTAGATAGTTGTATGTATATTGTTCTATCCCCATACCAAGAGTACGACAGGAGAACAAAAAATGCTCACATTTGTTATCCTTAATAGCGAAAAAACCAACTATACCATAGTCACCATAATCATCACTAACTGACACATATCCACAATTATAGTGACTATCTTTGAACAACAAATTTAACTTTTCTGCATTATCTCTTTTTTTAGTAAAGTTAAGCTGATTGGAACGCATAACCAAATCGGCAATTCTATCGACATTTTCTGAGCAATCATTTTGTATTTTCAATTTAATGTGACTGCTCATTAGAAATTCTTCATTAGAATTAAAGTTAAGTTTCTTTTGTGATTTTTCTTCAAGAATCTTATATTGCTTTAATCTTTTATGTTCTTTATCTTTTTTAGGCTGATTATCAGACCATTTACACAATTCAAAAATAACCTCTGGTGTAGAAGTCATAATTTCAGGGCAAAAATATTTTACCTCTTCTAAATTTGAACTATTATCATCAATAAACAAAACATTTGGAAATCTTAACTGCATATCGGAAACAATATTCTTAACACGATTTCCTTTTGCAGACCAATCTACTGACTTAAACACAAAATATTCAGACAGACCAAACTCCTTAAGTTTTTTATCAACCTGTTCTGGATTGTTTTTACTACAAATTGAGTTCACTATACCCATATCTGTCAGTGTTAGTATTAAATTTTTGTTATTCTCAGGCAAATCAACTTCACTTTCCGACAATGTACCATTCCAGAAAGTTTCATCTAAATCCCAAATAATCAATTTAATTTTACTAAAATCCATACTAACCTCTTTGTTTATTTCACAAATTTTGAAACATCATAATCTCCGCCGTTTGCTTCATTAAACCATTTAACAAAATCGAAATACTTTTCATACTCTCGACTATCACTTATATATGATTTTTTTAGTATATTGCCCACTTCACCATCTGATTCATACTTTTTAATCTGCACCGTATATGGAATATCCGAATAATCATTGGCAGTAAACACAACCAGCCCTTTTACATTAAGGGTCTTTAACGATTCTATTTGTTCGCGAGTTATACCATCTCGTTCAGTTAGAAAAACGAATACATTATCCCTGTTTATTCTTGAATAGCGTTCTTTCCACTTATCGAGGGATTCTTGTTCTGAATGGTAATGAGTAAAATGAACAACGATTTTTTCCATATCATCTGAACCAAGATATGCACAAGGACAATTGTATTCTTTATGCTTAAAAAAATGAAATTCACTTTCATTATAATCATCCATATTTAGAACAAATTTGACGAAATCTGTTTGAGTCAACATCAAATTTACAGTTGGAGATAAGAATCTTAATCCTAAATCGTGAAATAGAATTCCACCTATACAATTTGGGCATAAAAAAGAAACCTCTTTATTCTTTAATTCCCTTTGCATTTTATTCCTTCTTGCTATAGCTAACGGATTCTTTTCTGATAGTATTTTACTTATTGACATAACACATCTCACAAACTATAAATTTAATAGCATATTCTCAACAGCCTTAACTGTCTTTTCTGTACTGAACTTCTTACCTCTTTCTAAGGCTTTTTCTGAATAATATTCAAGCAATCCCTCAGTTGTAAGCATTTTTTTGATACCCTCATATAGAGCATCTTCATCATTTTCGGTAACAATGCCATACTCGTTATTTTCACCAAGCATTTCTTTCATACCAGAAACATCAACAGTACAAACTGGAGTACCAACTATAAGAGACTCTGTTGCTGCAGTGCTAAAGCCTTCCGAAATAGATGCACATACAAATAAATCACTATTTTTTGTATATTTGTATGGGTTTGTATTGTAACCTAATAGCTTAAAGCTATCCTCTATATCTAACTCTTTGATTAAGGAACATAAAGCCTGTTCTTCAGGTCCTCTGCCTAAAATAATGACATTGTGTTTAATACCCTCATCCAAAAGTCTTTTATGAATTCTTGCTAATTTATCAAAACCTTTTGTCTTTTTAAGTGTACCTATTCCGATAATAGTAATTTCATCATTAAAATCATAATCAGTTACTTTTTCTTTAGAAAGACTGATTATTTCATCGGTTTCGTTTGTATTGTATAAAACCTCTATAGGCTTTTTAAAGTTTAGAATATTAGTAAAATCTGATTTAACAAATTCAGAAACACAAATTGTATTATCAAATCTATCGTAACATTTATATGCTTCTTTAAAACTTCTAAATGAGCTTGATAAAGCCCCTTTTGTATGTTGCTCAACATGAATCCAACTAACAAGCTTTGTGTCGCAATCGGTACAGCCACTGATAATTCTGGCAGATGGACCTTCTAAATAAGATACTTCTATATCAAATTTTTCCTTAATAAACCACTTATGCAAGAACTTTGGTGTAAACAGCTTTAAGATTTTGCTATTAGCTGGAAATTCTTTTGGAAAAATTGAAGAATAATGTACTTTTTCTGATAAAAATTTTTCATTAATTCCTCCTCCAAAAATTGATATAACATGAATATCAAAAATTTCTTTATTCATATTATTAACCAAATTAACTAATACCTTTTCAGCTCCACCTTGGCCTAAATCGTGTATAAAAAACAAAATTCTCATATTACTCTCCTATGTATCAGGCATATAATATCTATGTTAAGTACAAGATTGCAAAAAATGATTCAGATATTATTGAAATTAACTTTGTTTTCTATGATGAAGAGCTTTATAAACAGGTGGAGGACATATTCCTATAAGAAAACTCTTTACAAACTCCACTACTAATTTATAATAATACCTTTTGGGCATATTAACAATCTTAAATCCGATATATTTAACATAAACACTGCGCATTCTTGTCGAAAATGTTCTCCGTGAAAAAGCATTTCTATCGTCAAGCATTTTATATAAAGGTTCACTCAGATTATAGCCTTTATAACCTTTTCCGTACATTTTATACCACAAATTACAATCTTCAAAACGCAAAAGTCTCTTATCTACGGTGTATCCTTCAACATCAAGAAACGCCTCTCGCCTTATCATACAAGCTGCATGACAGAAAAAAGGTGCATTGTACACAAAATCCACAATCTGCGGCTTTTCAATTACACTTGTCTGGCCCCAATCACCATTTTCATCAAACATTATCATAGGTGTACTGACAATAGCATATTCAGGATGTAAATTTAAAAACTCTACTTCTTTTTCGAAACGAGTCGGTAAAGAAATATCATCGCCGTCCATACGAGCAACATATTCACCGGTAGCTAATTTCAGACATTTATTCAAAGTATAGTTCAGACCCATATTATTTTCATTTTTTACTACAATGAATTTATCAGGAAATTTATTTTTATATTTCATTGCAATTTCATAGGTTTCATCCTTTGAACCATCGTCGCATAAAATAAACTCCCAGTTTTTATAGGTTTGTGCAAGAATTGATTCGATCGCCTTATCCAAAGTAGTAGCACAATTATATATTCCTGTAATAATAGACACTCTTTTATCTTCATTCATAACGATTTAATGTCCTTTCATTTTTTGAACACACTTCTTCATCATATAGATTCCTGATGCAACTTTATATTTGCTTCTTTCCATAAATAAGCACTTTTTTGCAGCTACTTCAAACCCCTTCTTGTTAACAAATCTAAAATATTTCTCTCTGTTTCTATGTTTCTTAATTGGTTTACGAAGTTGAGAATTGCCATTAACAGCTTCATCAGTCTCCCGTTTATGCAATTCCAATAAGTTACTTGCTGAAGAACAAAGCTGTTCTCCTTTTTTTGTGTTAATCATCATCAACGAAACGCCATACTTAGCTGATTTTTCTAAAGTTTTATCCTTCAGTCCCCAAAAATCACCAATTGTAATGTCAGAAACTCTGGTTCGCTCTGCAAAAGGACAAGTATAACAAGCATTCTTATGAAAAAGGCCACTTAAAAATCCAGCATACCATAAGTCTTCTGTAGACTTTTTGTTATAGAAAACTTCACCCTTTTGTTTTAGGATTAATTTATAGTCTTCATCACGATAGGACATAGAATCCGCTTTTTTGCCATTTTTTTCTTCAATTTCTTCTATATGCTTTTTCAAACTTTCAAATGCCGGTGTTCCATGACAGACAATGTCCACTAAATATAAATTATCATTATCTCCTATATACTTTTTCAATCCAGCAATTTGACAAGGTGTACCTGCAAAAAGAACCTTTTTATCCTGATTCAAATAATCCTTCACTTTAGAAAAAGTGCTTCCGATTCTTGATTGAATATATTTAGACCTTTTGAAAGCTTTTGCAGTATCTGTTGTTGTTGCTATATCATGGCAAACAGAAAAATCATCCATCATCTTTGCTCCACACACAACACCACCATCTGCAATCACAGTCTGCATCAAAGCATCGCTTAAACCTCCGGAAGTACTATTTTTATGTGCCTTATCATCAATAATCCAAGCAGCATATGTAGTGATAGGTTCTTTTTTTTCAGGGACATTAAGTGCCGGACATACCTGTTTACACATTCCACAATTAATGCATTGTGAAACATTAATATTTGGATAATCAAATCCTTCGGAATCCAAGGCCATTTTAATACAACTAACCGGACACTTTGCGACACAAGCACCGCATCCAAAACATTTCTCTTTATCACATATTTTCATCGTCACATCTCCAAGGTTTTCTTAAGGTATGCAATAGAACGACTTCTCTCTTTCTTAATTGCATCATTTGCTAAACTAAAATCAAGTTGAAATATCTCACTCAATTTTTCTTCCGCTTCTTTATGCAAGAAAGCACATTTTTCTAATCTGGTAGTTTTTAGCAAAGTACTAATACGTTTATCTTCCATACCTTTATATACCAAGAACGGTTTATTATATAAAATAGAAAATATAGTACCATGAAATGATGATGTAACTACTAATTTGGCATGTTTTATCAAACTTAGAAACTCACATGGTCCGGAAGATGTCTTTTGAATAAAACCATTAAGTAATTCGTGTTGATTGGATATATTACTTATTACTACTGGTATACCTAATTGTTTTGATAGTTTTTTCACTTCCTGGATTATTTCCTTGGTCGAAAATAGCGAATAATAAAAAATATAGTCACCATTTAAGAGCTGAGGAGCACACAGCTTATCCCATGTACTTGCAGAAAACAATATTGTAGGATCCATAAAAATCGGCACATCTTTCCCAGTCATCTCTTTAACAAGTTCCTGACCCCGTGCTTCACGAACACTTAACATATCAAAATCACTTAAATAAGAACTAATTTCTTCCATATGGTCTATTGTTCCTATCTGCCCAAACGACGGTGCAAAACTCACTTTTCTACCATTTTTAATAAAAGATAGAAAATATGCCATAGAAGCATCATTTGGCGCAGTATTCCATATTTGGTCAGATCCACATACATATAAATCATATTGCGGTGGATTCTCAAATAATTCTTTCTCGCTGTTATATTCTAACTTTGATGTTTTTAAATATGTTGAAATAAAATGTTCAAACTTCATATATTTACTTTTTCTTGATTTATAATTCAGAATAAAAAAAGCATTTTTTAAAAAATATTTTAACCCTTTACGTTTGGTAAGCGGAGCATACTGATCTTTTTGAATAGATGTTCTGAAATTAATAATTTCACTATGCGCACCTAATTCCTCATATATTTTCTGCATCGCAAAAGCTTGTAGACTTGAGCCATAATTATGTGCACCATGAAATGTAATAATACCTACTGTCTTCATTTTGCTGCTCCTTTTCCCTATCGCCTAATAATAATCTTAAATTACTAAGAAATATATCATTCATTATTCTTCAATATATTGAGAAATATTAAAAAACATACATTCATTTATTCTACCCTATATTCTCTTTTTTCTCTGCTTTTTAGATGAATAATTTTATTAACAGAAGTAGGATACATTAATCATACTCGTCAAACACTATCATTTTAATGCTAACAATAGCATATTCAGTTTTCAGATTCAAAAACTTAATGTCCTTTCAATTTTTGAATACACTTGAGCATCATATAAACTCCCGTAGCAAAATTATGCTTTGCGAAAAAGAAGAAAATTTTCCAATGAATAGGAAAATATTTTAAAGATAACTGTTTGTATGCTTGTCTATATCGACTACATCCTAAAATCTTCTTTATCTCATGGACCTTTTTTAATTCTTTTTTGTTATTTACAATATTTAAACCCAAACCAATTATACTAAGACAAATTCTATTTTTCAACGCAGTATCAAACATATTATCACACTGGTTTTTTACAATATATTCTTTCATTATATCAAATAAATGCTGCCACTGTGAAAACAATTTTTCTTTATACAGCGTTGTAAACGACGACACATTGTCTTTTCGATAATGATAAAAATATTTATTTATGAATATCGCCTTTTTCACATTTTTAAATATCTCTATGTTAAACAGTGCATCTTCATTAGTTCCAATTAATTTTGTATCTACAAATTTAATTTCATTATTTTTAATTAATTCAGCTCTATATAATTTTCCCCACACTGTAACAATTGAATCTGCATTTTCGGGTGAGGATAATTCTTCATTAACTAAACCAAATAATCGTCTGTGAATTTTATTTTTCACATCTTCTTCATTAAAAATAATTTCATTTTTATCAAAAATTCTCTTTGGTAAAGAATTATCAGCATATTCTCTAATATAAGGCCATATGACAACATCAGAATCAGTTTGAATTGCTTTAATGATAGCATTTTCACAAGTATCATTATCAATCCAATCATCACTATCGACATACATAATGTAGTCACCGGTCACATATTTTACACCTGTATTTCTTGCAGAAGAAAGCCCCCCATTTTGCTTGTGGATAACCTTTATTCTGCTATCTTTTTTTGCATAATTATCACATAATTTAGGACAATTATCATATGAACCATCATCCACTAAAATAACTTCAATATTCTTGTATGTTTGATTTAATACACTATCAACACATTGCTTTAAAAATTTTTCTACATTATATACTGGAATAATTACACTAATTTTTAAACTGCTATTCATAAAAAACAAATCCTTAATAAAAACAATAAAAATATTAAGACCAAGTATAATTTTGGTACAAGAAAAATATAAGATATATTACAATTATCAAGAGATAAATTGATTTTACATTTTTTCTATCAAAAAAAGTATTTACTTCCCACGGAATCAGAATATAATTATACAATGTAAAATATATTGGTATTCTGCCTAAGAATATACCACTAGTAAAGAAAGACAAAAAGTAAAAAGCCATTCCAACTAAAGACATATTAATTGAAAAATTTATTATTTGGGGAGCATCTTCTGGAATTTTTTTTCTAAAAAATATAGCAATTAAAGCAGGAATTGAATAAAACAACACTCTTAAAATATTAGTGCCGTCATCTTCTTCTGATGTAATTTCAGATACACTACTACCATAATTTATATCTTCCATAGTATCAGTCATTAAATTTGTAAACTGACCTAAAAAAACAACAGCTAAAACAATTAACAGCATTATCGCTATTGTTTTTTTATTCATAGGTTTTCCTAATGCAACAAAATATATTGGCAATGCAATAAGGACTGAAACATGAAAATAGTACAAAAGCACCCCAACACCAATGAATATCAAATAGCAACTAATCTTTTTCTTAAACAACAATGGTGTCAAAGAAAACATAATCGCTACTACAAGGAATTGTCGCATTCCGTTCATAGGAAATGAAAAAAAATCAGTTGATGAAAAAAACAAAAAAGCACACAACACAATTTCTGCAGTATATTTTCTATATGTTAGTGCTACGCATAAAATAGAAACAGTTGCAATTATAACCAGCCAAACCCTAAAATCTGTACTTATAAATTGTTTGATAAAAACAGTAAAATATATAAATCCGGGATATCTTTCCTTACCGGTCAAAGAAATATCAGACAATTTATCAGGCCATTTCTCAAACATAGATACATATGCTGTTGTATCGGCATACCATCTGTCACGAAAACCGGCAAGAAGTATCATTGCAAGAAAAACCAAAATGGTGAAAAACTTAGTTGCTCTAAATTCTTCTGAATCACCCGATGACAAAGAAGAATCAAGGATATTATGTTCTAAAGAATATTTTTTTTTATTAGTATTATTTATAATTGCAAAGAATCCAAGCAATGGAAACATCCATAAATACCAGTCAAAAAATTTCTCCATTTAAATCCTCTTATTCCATAATTACCTTTATTGTTTCTTCAACAACTTTATTTTTATCAAAATTATCTTCCATATGTTTTCTGGCAATCTTACCCATTTCTGCTTTTTCATCATATGGAAGGTCAACAAACTTTTTCATTTTTACATATAAATCTTCTTTATCACAAACATTTGCAAGATAACCACTTTTTTCGTCTATAACAGACTCCATACATCCGTGAATATTACTTGTAATAATTGGTCTGCCGATTGATGCACTTTCAAGCAGAGTATTTGCCATACCTTCGTGATAACTTGGCAAAACTACGCAGTTACAATTCTGTATGAAAGGAACAACATTTTTCTGAAATCCGTGATACTTGATTAAGCCTTTACGCTCTAATTCATTTACTTTGGACTCATATTCATCCTCATAAATACCAATAAAGTTAAACTCCAGATTATCGTATTCGGCTGATAACTTTTCAATAGCATAAAAAAGCTCATCAACACCTTTTTCTCTCATTATTCTGGCAAAGAATAAAAACGAAACCTTGCCATTATTCTGAGGGAATTGTGTAAATGGGAATCTCTCAAGATTAACACCTGCACCATTAAGCACATATGTCTGTTGAGGCTTAAAAACTTTCATATCAAGAAGCGTTTTCTCATTTCCCTTATTTTCAAGAAAAACTACTTCTGCTTTATTCATCATATACTTATACATTTTAGAGGTAATAGCTTTAATCATACCTCCGTTGTAGAATGCTGAGCCAAGACCTGTAACATTGCAATAGCAAGGAATATTCTGACTTTTACAAGCCCAAGCACCATACACATTACATTTGATTGTGTATGTAATAACTTTGTCAGGCTTTTCTGTTTTCAAAAGCTGTTTGTATTCTTTGATAAGCTTTAGGTCCTCAATAGGATTTACAGCTCTTCTATCCATATTTTTAACATAAACAAGTCTTGTTCCAAAGGAACGGAGTTCATCCATATATTCCTGCTCATCTTCTGGGAGAGAAATCACAACCTCGTGACTTTTAGACAGTTCCTGAATTAACTCTCTTCTGAACACACGGAGAGTAAGATAATGATTTGATAGTATTAATATCTTCATAGTCAGATTACTTCCTCAACTTTTTCGGAAATTTCTTCCTCTGTCATCTGACCTGTTCCACCTTCAACAACACCATCACTTTTAAACACACTGACTACAGTTAGGAACAGGCATTTAATATCAAAAATAAGGCTAATATTTTTTACATATTCCCCATCTAACTTAGCTTTTACAGGTATTGGAAGCTCATCGCGACCATTAACCTGTGCCCACCCAGTAAGACCTGGTTTCAACTCATTTACGCCATATTTATCTCTTTCAGCAACTAAATCGTCCTGATTCCACAAGGCAGGTCTTGGGCCGATTACAGACATATCACCTTTAAAAATGTTAAAAATCTGTGGCAATTCATCAAGACTTGTCTTACGGAGAAACTTACCAACCTTAGTTATGTATTGGTCAGGATTTGACAAAAGGTGAGTAGGACAATCCTTTGGAGTATCTATCCTCATTGTCCTAAACTTCAAAATATTAAAATATGATTTATCCTTTCCAACTCTCTTTTGTTTGAAGAAAATTGGACCTGGACTTGTTACTTTTACAAGTAAGCATATAGGTAAATATATTATAGATAAAAAAATAATTGCCATAAAAGAACAAATAACATCAAATATTCTTTTGAATATGCGATTATATATAGAATTTACTCTATTGCTCATAATCTCACTACTCCATAGTTATTCTATCATAATCATTTTACTACAAAAATTACCATTAGTCAACATAAAGCAGGAAACAACGTATAATCATAAACTGCAATATAAAACTATATTACACTTTTTCAAACTATGTTCCACCAAAAATACAGCGAATAGATTTCTGTTTATATGCAAATTCTACTATACAAAAATCTATTCGCTATAAAATTTTTTCAATGTATTATATTTTTATAAGAAAGCTTGGTGCTATATAGAAATAATTTGGGGCATTGTAACAGCTACAATACATCTTATTATTTAAAAACATATTTTATTATATTATTATTTAAAATATCCATCTTCAATCTCTTCTAAAAATATCTCTTGTATAGACCTTATTTTTCACATCATCAAGAATAGTATCATACCTATTTGCAATTATTGCATCACACATAGATTTAAATTTATCAATATGGTTTAAAACTTTGCTACCAAAGAAAGTTGAACCATCTTCAAGGGTTGGCTCGTAGATTACAACAGTTGCACCCTTAGCTTTTATCCTTTTCATAACTCCTTGGATAGAACTTTGACGGAAATTATCACTGTTACTCTTCATAGTAAGGCGATAAACGCCAATAATAACATCTTTCTCCTGTGCAGGATCATATTCATTGTCATCAGCATAATTATAACAACCAGCCATTTGAAGCACTCTATCTGCAATAAAGTCTTTTCTTGTGCGATTACTTTCAACAATCGCCTCAATAAGATTTTCCGGAACATCCTCATAGTTTGCAAGAAGTTGCTTTGTATCCTTTGGTAAGCAATAACCCCCATAACCAAAAGATGGGTTATTATAATGATTACCTATTCTAGGATCAAGACACACTCCGTCAATAATCTGTTGAGTATTTAGGCCTTTCATTTCAGCATATGTATCAAGTTCATTAAAATAGGAAACACGTAAAGCAAGGTATGTGTTTGCAAAAAGTTTAACAGCCTCAGCCTCTGTAAAACCCATAAATAGAGTATCTATATTCTCTTTAATTGCACCTTCTAACAGCAAACTTGCAAATATATGAGCTGACTCAACAAGTCTTTCGTCCTCCATATCTGTTCCTACTATGATACGGCTTGGAAAAAGGTTATCATATAAAGCTTTTGATTCTCTTAAAAATTCAGGACTAAATATTATGTTCTTGCTACCTGTTTTTTCTCTTATATGCTTTGTATAGCCAACAGGTATGGTTGACTTTATAACCATAATAGCTTTTGAATTATACTCCATAACAAGATTGATAACATTTTCAACAGCCGAAGTATCAAAAAAATTTTTACTTGAATCATAATTTGTTGGAGCTGCGATAACAACAAAATCTGCATTACTGTATGCAAGCTCCGCATCCAAAGTAGCAGTTAAATCAAGTTCCTTTTCTTCAAGATACTTTTCTATGTAATCATCCTGAATTGGAGATTTTCTATTGTTTATCAGTTCAATCTTTTCGGGAATAATATCCACAGCATAAACTTTATGATTTTGAGAAAGTAATGTCGCTATGGATAATCCGACATACCCAGTACCCGCAACAGCTATTGTATATTTTTTCATAAAAACCTCATTATTATACTTAATAATTATTTCTTACCATATTTTATTTTAAAATACTACTCCTGTCAACAAGTAACTTTATTACACAAGGAATAACTCTTATAAAAATAAATTTTCTCTTACAAATTACACTTAAATTCTTCTCCCCACTCTTTCTCCTTAAACCCTGTCAAGATGGCACTATCAGTCACAACAACTGGTCTTTTGATGAGCATACCGTCTGTTGAGAGGAGGTGGAGCTGGTCGTCCTCTGTCATTGTTGGAAGTTTATCCTTTAAGCCCATAGATTTATAAAGGATACCACTTGTATTGAAAAATCGTTTTAATGGCAGATTGCTCTGTTGATACCAT